>NZ_CAOLGM010000011.1:0-59665 GCF_948475835.1 uncultured Escherichia sp.
GAACAATCATATCCATTAATTCTTCCCAGTCTTCGCGTAGCTGTCGGTCTTCCTCTTCATTCGGGCTCCACAGCAACGGTGATCCTACGCGACGCTGCGCCAGCGGGATGCTGCGCTCGCCTTCAACCGGTATCCACAGTACGCGTTTGAGCTTGTGGCGCACATGGCTGGTTTCCCAGGTCACCCCGCTATTACCCGTTAACGGGGCAACACAAACGAATGTTGTTTCCAGCGGACGACCAAGACTATCCACAGGGATAGTTTTAAGTTCCACGCCCAGAGCGGCAAAATCTTGCTCAGGTTTACTCCCTGCGCTGGCACCTAGCCAGATCTCCAGTAACACGCCAATCCAGCCCTTATCGCGTTTTAAATTCTCTGGCGTAACAAGCCCGGCAAGTGCCGCCAGTTCTCCCAATGTATAACCAGAAAGTTGCTGTGCTTGCGCTAACAACTGTTCTTCAGTTTCGGGAGGAGAGAGCAGTGGGCGAGGTTGGGACATGTCATGATACCTTGATTAAAAAACAAACAGCAATTATGTGCCGAATATTCGCAGTGTAACTTTTTCCACATGTGTTGTTCAATTCCCTGATTTATATTGCTTTTTAGGCTGCCGGTAATCGAGTTGCGCAACACTGCAATAGGTTTTCCAAATCTGGTCACTGAAAATAAACAGGATCTTACACCATGTTATCCACAGAAAGCTGGGATAACTGTGAAAAACCTCCACTACTGTTTCCATTTACAGCCTTGACGTGCGATGAAACTCCAGTTTTTAGTGGTTCAGTGCTTAACTTAGTGGCACATTCTGTGGATAAATACGGCATTGGTTGATCTTTCGCCAACCCGTAAATGAGAGGTGTGACCTGGGTCACGAATTACTCTTTTTCATTACTCAAATTACATGTAATGCATTGACTAATAATGAATATTTTAAAATGTCTATATCGGGCTTATTCAGAATGCTCCGGGTTTTCCCGTAGTAATTCCGTAGTTCTTCACAACTCTATCCACAGAAAAGGTGAATAAAAACGGCTATCCACCCCTTCCTCTGTTTATAACTCTGCACATAACTGTGAGTTATTCAATTGTTATTAGTGTGTAATGCCCTGCAGAGAGTGGTTTACCGTCTTCCTGGAGTATGAAACAATCATTCGTATATAAAGCTTTATTTTGAGGTAGTCCGGTGATTGATGACGATGGCTACCGCCCAAACGTAGGTATCGTGATTTGTAATCGCCAGGGGCAGGTAATGTGGGCCCGGCGATTTGGTCAGCACTCCTGGCAATTTCCGCAAGGCGGAATCAACCCCGGAGAATCCGCAGAGCAGGCGATGTACCGTGAATTGTTTGAAGAAGTAGGATTAAGCCGCAAAGACGTTCGAATCCTTGCTTCAACGCGTAACTGGTTGCGCTACAAATTACCGAAACGTTTGGTGCGTTGGGACACGAAGCCGGTTTGTATCGGCCAAAAACAAAAATGGTTTCTCTTGCAGCTGGTGAGCGGCGATGCAGAAATCAATATGCAAACCAGCAGTACACCAGAGTTTGACGGCTGGCGATGGGTAAGTTACTGGTATCCGGTCAGACAGGTGGTGTCATTTAAACGTGATGTCTACCGTAGGGTAATGAAAGAGTTCGCGAGTGTGGTGATGTCACTGCAGGAAAATACGCCAAAACCACAAAACGCATCTGCTTATCGACGTAAAAGAGGTTAAGTCACGCCAATTATGCTCACTCGCCTGCGCGAAATAGTCGAAAAGGTAGCCAGCGCACCACGCCTGAATGAGGCGTTAAATATTCTGGTTACCGACATCTGTCTTGCGATGGATACCGAGGTCTGTTCGGTCTACCTGGCCGATCATGATCGACGTTGTTACTACCTGATGGCGACCCGGGGGCTGAAAAAACCACGCGGTCGCACTGTAACGCTCGCGTTTGATGAAGGGATCGTCGGCCTGGTTGGCAGGCTGGCGGAACCGATAAACCTTGCAGATGCGCAAAAGCACCCCAGCTTCAAATACATCCCCTCCGTAAAAGAAGAACGTTTCCGCGCGTTTTTAGGCGTACCAATTATTCAACGTCGCCAGTTGCTTGGTGTACTGGTGGTACAGCAACGAGAGTTGCGCCAGTATGACGAAAGTGAAGAATCCTTCCTGGTGACGCTTGCCACCCAGATGGCAGCTATTCTTTCTCAGTCGCAGTTGACTGCCCTGTTTGGGCAATATCGCCAGACGCGAATCCGCGCATTACCGGCAGCACCTGGTGTGGCGATTGCCGAAGGCTGGCAGGATGCCACGTTACCTTTAATGGAACAGGTGTATCAGGCATCAACGCTGGATCCGGCTCTGGAACGCGAACGACTGACCGGGGCGCTGGAAGAAGCGGCAAACGAGTTTCGCCGCTACAGCAAACGCTTTGCCGCCGGAGCACAAAAAGAAACGGCGGCTATTTTCGATCTTTACTCGCACCTGCTTTCGGACACCCGGCTGCGTCGCGAATTGTTTGCCGAGGTTGATAAAGGCTCGGTGGCAGAGTGGGCGGTAAAAACGGTCATTGAAAAATTTGCCGAACAGTTTGCCGCGCTAAGCGATAACTATCTCAAAGAGCGGGCTGGCGATTTACGTGCGCTGGGTCAGCGATTGCTGTTTCATCTTGATGACGCTAATCAAGGGCCGAACGCCTGGCCGGAACGTTTCATTCTGGTGGCAGATGAACTGTCAGCGACAACTCTTGCTGAGCTGCCCCAGGATCGCTTAGTCGGTGTTGTCGTGCGAGATGGCGCAGCCAACTCCCATGCTGCGATCATGGTACGTGCGCTGGGGATCCCTACCGTGATGGGCGCGGATATTCAGCCTTCGGTGCTGCATCGTAGGACGCTGATCGTTGATGGCTATCGCGGTGAATTGCTGGTCGATCCGGAGCCGGTACTGCTGCAAGAATATCAGCGGCTAATTAGTGAAGAGATTGAGCTTAGCCGTCTGGCGGAAGATGACGTCAATTTACCCGCGCAGTTAAAAAGCGGTGAGCGTATAAAAGTCATGCTCAATGCTGGTTTAAGCCCGGAACATGAAGAAAAACTGGGCAGCCGTATTGATGGCATTGGTCTTTATCGCACTGAAATCCCATTCATGCTGCAAAGTGGTTTCCCGTCGGAAGAAGAACAGGTGGCGCAGTATCAGGGGATGCTGCAAATGTTCAATGATAAACCCGTCACCTTGCGTACGCTGGATGTCGGAGCAGATAAGCAGCTGCCTTACATGCCGATCAGCGAAGAGAATCCATGCCTGGGTTGGCGTGGGATTCGCATTACGCTCGATCAGCCGGAGATCTTCTTGATCCAGGTGCGGGCGATGCTGCGTGCTAATGCCGCTACGGGCAACCTGAATATTCTGTTGCCGATGGTCACAAGCCTCGATGAAGTTGATGAAGCACGCCGCCTGATTGAACGTGCCGGACGTGAAGTCGAGGAGATGATCGGTTACGAAATTCCCAAACCACGTATCGGCATCATGCTGGAAGTGCCGTCAATGGTATTTATGCTGCCGCATCTGGCAAAGCGGGTCGATTTCATCTCTGTTGGCACCAACGATCTGACTCAATACATTCTGGCCGTTGATCGCAACAATACCCGGGTGGCGAACATTTATGACAGTCTTCATCCTGCAATGTTACGAGCTCTGGCGATGATCGCCCGGGAAGCGGAAATACATGGAATCGATCTCCGTTTGTGCGGTGAAATGGCGGGCGATCCCATGTGCGTGGCAATCCTCATTGGGCTTGGGTATCGCCATCTGTCTATGAACGGACGTTCTGTAGCGCGGGTAAAATACCTGCTGCGGCGCATTGATTATGCCGACGCAGAAAATCTTGCGCAGCGTAGTCTGGAAGCGCAACTGGCGACCGAAGTTCGCCATCAGGTTGCAGCCTTTATGGAGCGTCGCGGCATGGGCGGGCTGATTCGCGGAGGGTTATAGCGCGGATCATATACATATCTTTTAACGGTATCCGGCAACCAGCCAGGTCCCCTTGTGCTATTATTCGCACCTTTGGAGCGCCTGAAACCTGCGGCGCGCATTTCAATCGCTGTTCTCTTTCAGCGAAATAACAAGAACTTGTGGTGACAGATGACCAGTAGCTATCTGCATTTTCCGGAGTTTGATCCGGTCATTTTCTCAATAGGACCCGTGGCGCTTCACTGGTACGGCCTGATGTATCTGGTGGGTTTCATTTTTGCAATGTGGCTGGCAACACGACGGGCGAATCGTCCGGGCAGTGGCTGGACCAAAAATGAAGTTGAAAACTTACTCTATGCGGGCTTCCTCGGCGTCTTCCTCGGTGGACGTATTGGTTATGTTCTGTTCTACAATTTCCCGCAGTTTATGGCCGATCCGCTGTATCTGTTCCGTGTCTGGGACGGCGGCATGTCTTTCCACGGCGGCCTGATTGGCGTTATCGTGGTGATGATTATCTTCGCCCGCCGTACTAAACGTTCCTTCTTCCAGGTCTCTGATTTTATCGCACCACTCATTCCGTTTGGTCTTGGTGCCGGGCGTCTGGGCAACTTTATTAACGGTGAATTGTGGGGCCGCGTTGACCCGAACTTCCCGTTTGCCATGCTGTTCCCTGGCTCCCGTACAGAAGATATTTTGCTGCTGCAAACCAACCCGCAGTGGCAATCCATTTTCGATACTTACGGTGTGCTGCCGCGCCACCCATCACAGCTTTACGAGCTGTTGCTGGAAGGTGTAGTGCTGTTTATTATCCTCAACCTGTATATTCGTAAACCGCGCCCAATGGGAGCTGTCTCAGGTTTGTTCCTGATTGGTTACGGCGCGTTTCGCATCATTGTTGAGTTTTTCCGCCAGCCCGACGCGCAGTTTACTGGTGCCTGGGTGCAGTACATCAGCATGGGACAAATTCTTTCCATCCCGATGATTGTCGCGGGTGTGATCATGATGGTCTGGGCATATCGTCGCAGCCCACAGCAACACGTTTCCTGAGGAACCATGAAACAGTATTTAGAACTGATGCAAAAAGTGCTCGACGAAGGCACACAGAAAAACGACCGTACCGGAACCGGAACGCTTTCCATTTTTGGTCATCAGATGCGTTTTAACCTGCAGGATGGATTCCCGCTGGTGACAACTAAACGTTGCCACCTGCGTTCCATCATCCATGAACTGCTGTGGTTTCTGCAGGGCGACACTAACATTGCTTATCTACACGAAAACAATGTCACCATCTGGGACGAATGGGCCGATGAAAACGGCGACCTCGGGCCAGTGTATGGTAAACAGTGGCGCGCCTGGCCAACGCCGGATGGTCGTCATATTGACCAGATCACTACGGTACTGAACCAGCTGAAAAACGACCCGGATTCGCGCCGCATTATTGTTTCAGCGTGGAACGTAGGCGAACTGGATAAAATGGCGCTGGCACCGTGCCATGCGTTCTTCCAGTTCTATGTGGCAGACGGCAAACTCTCTTGCCAGCTTTATCAGCGCTCCTGTGACGTTTTCCTCGGCCTGCCGTTTAACATTGCCAGCTACGCGTTACTGGTGCATATGATGGCGCAGCAGTGTGATCTGGAAGTGGGCGATTTTGTCTGGACGGGGGGCGACACGCACCTGTACAGCAATCATATGGATCAAACTCATCTGCAATTAAGCCGCGAACCGCGTCCGCTGCCGAAGTTGATTATCAAACGTAAACCCGAATCCATCTTCGACTACCGTTTCGAAGACTTTGAGATTGAAGGCTACGATCCACATCCGGGCATTAAAGCGCCGGTGGCTATCTAATTACGAAACATCCTGCCAGAGCCGACGCCAGTGTGCGTCGGTTTTTTTTACCCTCCGTTAAATTCTTCGAGACGCCTTCCCGAAATTTTGCAACGTCCTGCAACGGCGTAAATAGTCCGGAAGATGCGCCGAAGAAATAGAAACTGGCCCTCGTCTTTTTTTCTCCTCGCTCCATACTGCCGGCATGAAAACACAACGTGGTTATACGCTGATTGAAACGCTGGTCGCGATGCTGATTTTGGTCATGCTAAGCGCAAGTGGACTCTATGGCTGGCAATACTGGCAGCAGTCGCAACGGCTATGGCAAACCGCCAGCCAGGCGCGGGACTATTTGCTCTATTTACGTGAAGATGCCAACTGGCATAACCGCGACCACAGTATCAGCGTTATCAGGGAGGGGACGTTATGGTGCCTTGTGAGTTCCGCTGCTGGGGCCAATACCTGTCATGGCAGTTCACCATTGGTCTTTGTGCCACGCTGGCCCGAAGTCGAAATGAGCGACCTGACACCTTCGCTTGCTTTCTTTGGCCTGCGCAATACCGCATGGGCCGGGCATATTCGCTTCAAAAACTCAACGGGCGAGTGGTGGCTGGTGGTTTCGCCGTGGGGAAGACTCCGGCTTTGTCAGCAAGGAGAAACAGAAGGATGCCTGTAAAAGAGCAAGGTTTTTCTCTGCTGGAAGTGTTGATTGCTATGGCGATCAGTAGCGTATTGTTGCTGGGGGCTGCACGCTTTCTGCCTGCGTTACAGCGTGAAAGTTTAACGAGCACCCGTAAGCTGGCGCTGGAAGATGAAATCTGGCTGCGGGTATTTACCGTCGCGAAGCATCTCCAGAGGGCGGGTTATTGTCATGGCAGCTGTACCGGCGAAGGGCTGGAAATTGTCGGACAGGGTGACTGTATCATTGTGCAGTGGGATGCGAACAGTAACGGTATCTGGGATCGTGAACCGGTAAAAGAGTCCGACCAGATTGGATTTCGTCTGAAGGAGCATGTGCTGGAAACGCTACGCGGTGCGACATCCTGTGAAGGTAAGGGCTGGGATAAAGTCACTAATCCGGATGCCATCATTATCGACACTTTTCAGGTCGTACGTCAGGATGTCAGCGGCTTCTCGCCGGTGTTGACGGTTAATATGCGTGCTGCCAGTAAGTCTGAACCGCAAACCGTGGTGGATGCCAGCTATAGCGTGACAGGATTCAACCTGTGAACCGCGAAAAAGGTGTTTCGTCACTGGCTCTGGTCCTGATGCTGCTGGTTTTGGGTAGCTTGCTATTGCAAGGAATGAGTCAGCAGGATCGCAGTTTTGCCTCTCGCGTGAGCATGGAAAGTCAGTCATTGCGCCGCCAGGCCATCGTTCAGTCGGCGCTGGCGTGGGGAAAAATGCACTCCTGGCAGACGCAGCCAGCAGTTCAGTGCTCGCAGTACGCTGGAACCGATGCCCAGGTTTGTTTGCGTTTACTGGCAGATAATGAAGCCTTATTGATTGCCGGTTATGAAGGCGTTTCGTTGTGGCGAACAGGCGAAGTCATTGATGGAAAAATTGTTTTTTCGCCACGCGGCTGGAGCGATTTTTGTCCGCTGAAAGAGGGGGCATTATGTCAGCTTCCCTGAAGAATCAACAAGGCTTTAGCCTGCCGGAGGTAATGGTTGCGATGGTGCTGATGGTGATGATTGTCACTGCGTTATCGGGTATCCAGCGAACATTAATGAACAGTCTCGCCAGCAGAAACCAGTACCAACAGCTCTGGCGGCATGGTTGGCAGCAAACGCAACTGCGCGCGATTTCGCCACCTGCCAACTGGCAGGTCAACCGAATGCAGACATCGCAGGCGGGATGTGTCAGCATCAGCGTTACGCTAGTTTCACCCGGGGGCAGAGAAGGCGAGATGACCCGCCTGCATTGCCCGAATCGTCAGTAGTCAGGAGCCGCTATGTTAAGGGTCTACCATTCCAATCGTCTGGACGTGCTGGAAGCGTTGATGGAGTTTATTGTCGAACGCGAACGGCTGGACGATCCTTTCGAACCAGAGATGATTCTGGTGCAAAGTACCGGTATGGCGCAGTGGCTGCAAATGACCCTGTCGCAAAAGTTTGGTATTGCGGCAAACATTGATTTTCCGCTGCCAGCGAGCTTTATCTGGGATATGTTCGTCCGGGTGTTACCGGAAATCCCCAAAGAGAGCGCCTTTAACAAACAGAGCATGAGCTGGAAACTGATGACTCTGCTGCCGCAATTGTTGGAGCGCGAAGACTTTACCCTGTTGCGGCATTATCTGACTGACGATAGCGACAAGCGAAAACTGTTCCAGCTTTCTTCAAAAGCGGCGGACCTGTTTGACCAGTATCTGGTCTATCGTCCGGACTGGCTGGCACAGTGGGAAACAGGACATTTGGTTGAAGGGCTGGGAGAAGCACAGGCCTGGCAAGCGCCGTTGTGGAAGGCGTTGGTGGAATATACCCATCAACTCGGGCAACCGCGCTGGCACCGCGCCAATCTCTATCAGCGCTTTATCGAAACGCTGGAGTCCGCGACGACCTGCCCGCCGGGGCTACCTTCGCGCGTCTTTATATGCGGTATTTCCGCGTTACCGCCTGTTTATCTCCAGGCGCTACAGGCGCTGGGTAAACATATTGAAATCCATCTCCTGTTTACCAACCCCTGCCGTTATTACTGGGGCGATATTAAAGATCCTGCTTATCTGGCGAAACTGCTGACCCGTCAGCGTCGACACAGTTTTGAAGATCGCGAATTGCCGCTATTTCGTGATAGCGAAAATGCCGGGCAGCTCTTTAACAGCGATGGTGAACAGGATGTCGGCAACCCGCTGCTGGCTTCATGGGGTAAGCTTGGGCGCGACTACATTTATCTCCTTTCTGACCTGGAGAGCAGCCAGGAGCTGGACGCCTTTGTCGATGTCACGCCAGATAACCTGCTGCATAACATTCAGTCTGACATTCTGGAACTGGAAAACCGTGCCGTTGCTGGTGTGAACATCGAAGAGTTTTCCCGTAGCGATAACAAACGCCCGCTTGATCCACTGGATAGCAGTATCACCTTCCACGTTTGCCATAGCCCGCAGCGTGAAGTTGAAGTTTTGCACGATCGCCTGCTGGCGATGCTGGAAGAAGACCCGACACTTACTCCGCGCGACATCATCGTGATGGTGGCTGATATCGACAGCTACAGTTCGTTTATTCAGGCTGTGTTTGGTAGCGCACCTGCGGATCGTTACCTGCCTTACGCCATTTCCGACCGTCGGGCGCGGCAGTCGCATCCGGTACTGGAAGCGTTTATCAGCCTGTTATCGTTGCCAGACAGCCGCTTTGTGTCGGAAGACGTGCTGGCATTACTGGATGTGCCGGTGCTGGCGGCGCGGTTTGACATCACCGAAGAAGGGCTGCGTTATTTACGCCAGTGGGTCAACGAATCCGGCATTCGTTGGGGGATAGATGACGACAACGTTCGCGAGCTGGAACTCCCCGCCACCGGACAACACACCTGGCGATTTGGCCTGACGCGTATGTTGCTGGGCTACGCGATGGAGAGCGCGCAGGGCGAGTGGCAATCGGTTCTACCTTATGATGAATCGAGCGGCTTAATTGCAGAACTGGTGGGGCATCTGGCTTCACTGCTAATGCAGCTAAACATCTGGCGTCGCGGGCTGGCACAGGAGCGTCCGCTAGAAGAGTGGTTGCCGGTTTGTCGCGATATGCTCAACGCCTTCTTCCTGCCGGATGCGGAAACCGAAGCGGCGATGACGCTGATCGAACAACAATGGCAGGCGATTATCGCCGAAGGTTTAGGTGCGCAGTATGGCGACGCGGTGCCGCTGTCACTATTGCGTGATGAACTGGCGCAGCGTCTGGATCAAGAACGTATCAGCCAGCGTTTTCTCGCCGGACCGGTTAACATTTGTACTCTGATGCCAATGCGTTCAATTCCGTTCAAAGTGGTTTGCCTGCTGGGAATGAACGACGGCGTTTATCCACGTCAGCTTGCGCCATTGGGCTTTGACCTGATGAGCCAGAAACCGAAGCGTGGCGACCGTAGCCGTCGCGATGACGACCGCTACCTGTTCCTGGAAGCGTTAATTTCCGCGCAGCAAAAACTCTATATCAGCTATATCGGGCGTTCCATTCAGGATAACAGTGAACGTTTCCCGTCGGTACTGGTGCAGGAACTGATCGACTACATCGGGCAAAGTCATTATCTACCGGGCGATGAAGCGCTCAACTGTGATGAAAGCGAGGCAAGGGTAAAAGCGCATCTTACTTGCCTCCATACCCGGATGCCGTTTGATCCGCAAAACTACCAGCCAGGCGAACGACAAAGCTATGCTCGTGAATGGCTACCTGCGGCCAGCCAGGCTGGTAAAGCACATTCTGAATTTGTTCAGCCGCTGCCGTTTACCTTACCGGAAACCGTGCCGCTGGAAACGCTACAACGATTCTGGGCACATCCGGTGCGGGCGTTCTTCCAGATGCGTTTGCAGGTGAACTTCCGTACTGAAGACAGCGAAATCCCAGACACCGAGCCATTTATTCTGGAAGGGCTTAGCCGTTATCAAATCAATCAGCAGTTATTGAATGCACTGGTTGAGCAGGATGATGCCGAACGCTTGTTCCGCCGCTTCCGGGCGGCAGGGGATTTACCGTATGGCGCTTTTGGTGAAATTTTCTGGGAAACACAGTGCCAGGAGATGCAGCAGCTTGCCGACAGAGTCATTGCCTGTCGCCAGCCGGGGCAGAGTATGGAAATTGATCTCGCCTGCAACGGTGTGCAGATAACTGGCTGGTTGCCGCAGGTGCAGCCGGATGGCCTGTTGCGCTGGCGTCCCTCTTTATTAAGTGTGGCGCAGGGAATGCAACTTTGGCTGGAACACCTTGTCTACTGTGCCAGCGGTGGTAATGGTGAAAGTCGCCTTTTTCTACGCAAAGACGGCGAGTGGCGTTTTCCGCCGCTTGCAGCCGAACAGGCTTTGCATTACCTCTCACAACTGATTGAGGGGTATCGTGAAGGGATGTCCGCGCCATTGCTGGTGTTACCTGAAAGTGGCGGCGCGTGGCTAAAAACCTGTTATGACGCGCAAAACGGTGCCATGCTGGATGACGATTCCACGTTGCAAAAAGCCCGTACGAAATTCCTTCAGGCTTACGAAGGCAACATGATGGTGCGTGGCGAAGGTGATGATATCTGGTATCAAAGGCTCTGGCGGCAATTAACACCAGAGACAATGGAGGCCATCGTTGAACAGTCGCAACGTTTCCTGTTACCGCTGTTTCGCTTTAATCAGTCATGAGTGCTGTATAAAAATTGCGCAATCTATCCGCTTACTTTATGATGCGCACCAGTCACGGACTGATGGTTATATAAACATAGGCTGACTCGTGCAGCACAAGATTAAATTCTGGCAGATGATTTGCGTTAACGTGTTGAATCTGGACAGAAAATTAAGTTGATTATGAGGTCCGTGAATGCCCCGCAGCACCTGGTTCAAAGCATTATTGTTGTTAGTTGCCCTTTGGGCACCCTTAAGTCAGGCAGAAACGGGATGGCAGCCGATTCAGGAAACCATCCGTAAAAGTGATAAAGATAACCGCCAGTATCAGGCTATACGTCTGGATAACGGTATGGTGGTCTTGCTGGTTTCTGATCCGCAGGCAGTTAAATCGCTCTCGGCGCTGGTGGTGCCCGTTGGGTCGCTGGAAGATCCCGAGGCGTACCAGGGGCTGGCACATTACCTTGAACATATGAGTCTGATGGGGTCGAAAAAGTACCCGCAGGCTGACAGTCTGGCCGAATATCTCAAAATGCACGGCGGTAGTCACAATGCCAGCACTGCGCCGTATCGCACGGCTTTCTATCTGGAAGTTGAGAACGACGCCTTGCCTGGTGCGGTAGACCGCCTGGCTGATGCTATTGCAGAACCCTTGCTCGACAAGAAATACGCCGAACGTGAGCGTAATGCAGTGAACGCTGAATTAACCATGGCGCGTACGCGTGACGGGATGCGCATGGCACAGGTCAGCGCAGAAACCATTAACCCGGCACACCCCGGTTCAAAGTTTTCTGGTGGTAACCTCGAAACTTTAAGCGACAAACCTGGTAATCCGGTGCAGCAGGCGCTGAAAGATTTCCACGAGAAGTACTATTCCGCCAATCTGATGAAGGCGGTTATTTACAGCAATAAACCGCTGCCGGAGTTGGCAAAAATGGCGGCGGACACCTTTGGTCGCGTGCCGAACAAAGAGAGCAAAAAACCGGAAATCACCGTGCCGGTAGTCACCGACGCGCAAAAGGGCATTATCATACATTACGTCCCGGCGCTGCCGCGTAAAGTGTTGCGCGTAGAGTTTCGTATTGATAACAACTCGGCGAAATTCCGTAGCAAAACCGATGAATTGATTACCTATCTGATTGGTAATCGCAGCCCAGGTACACTTTCCGACTGGCTGCAAAAGCAGGGATTAGTTGAGGGCATTAGCGCCAACTCCGATCCTATCGTCAACGGCAACAGCGGCGTATTAGCGATCTCTGCGTCTTTAACCGATAAAGGTCTGGCGAATCGCGATCAGGTTGTGGCGGCTATTTTTAGCTACCTCAATTTGTTACGTGAAAAAGGGATCGATAAACAATACTTCGATGAACTGGCGAATGTGCTGGATATCGACTTCCGTTATCCGTCAATCACCCGTGATATGGATTACGTCGAATGGCTGGCAGATACCATGATTCGCGTTCCTGTTGAGCATACGCTGGATGCAGTCAATATTGCCGATCGGTACGATGCTAAAGCAGTAAAGGAACGTCTGGCGATGATGACGCCGCAGAATGCGCGTATCTGGTATATCAGCCCGAAAGAGCCGCACAACAAAACGGCTTACTTTGTCGATGCGCCGTATCAGGTCGATAAAATCAGCGCACAAACTTTCGCCGACTGGCAGAAAAAAGCCGCCGACATTGCGCTCTCTTTGCCAGAGCTTAACCCTTATATTCCTGACGATTTCTCGCTGATTAAGTCAGAGAAGAAATACGACCATCCAGAGCTGATTGTTGATGAGTCGAATCTGCGAGTAGTGTATGCGCCAAGCCGTTATTTTGCCAGCGAGCCCAAAGCCGATGTCAGCCTGATTTTGCGTAATCCGAAAGCCATGGACAGCGCCCGCAATCAGGTGATGTTTGCGCTCAATGATTATCTCGCAGGGCTGGCGCTTGATCAGTTAAGCAACCAGGCGTCGGTTGGTGGCATAAGTTTTTCCACCAACGCTAACAACGGCCTTATGGTTAATGCTAATGGTTACACCCAGCGTCTGCCGCAGCTGCTCCAGGCATTGCTCGAGGGCTACTTTAACTATACCGCTACGGAAGATCAGCTTGAGCAGGCGAAGTCCTGGTATAACCAGATGATGGATTCCGCAGAAAAGGGCAAAGCGTTCGAGCAGGCGATTATGCCCGCGCAGATGCTCTCGCAAGTGCCGTACTTCTCGCGAGATGAACGGCGCAAAATTTTGCCCTCCATTACGTTGAAAGAGGTGCTGGCCTATCGCGACGCCTTAAAATCAGGGGCTCGACCAGAGTTTATGGTTATTGGCAACATGACCGAAGCCCAGGCAACAACGCTGGCACGCGATGTGCAAAAACAGTTGGGCGCTGATGGTTCGGAGTGGTGTCGTAACAAAGATGTCGTGGTCGATAAAAAACAATCCGTCATCTTTGAAAAAGCCGGTAACAGCACCGACTCCGCACTGGCAGCGGTATTTGTACCGACTGGCTACGATGAATACACCAGCTCAGCCTATAGCTCACTGTTGGGGCAGATCGTACAGCCGTGGTTCTACAATCAGTTGCGTACCGAAGAACAGTTGGGCTATGCCGTGTTTGCGTTTCCAATGAGCGTGGGGCGTCAGTGGGGCATGGGCTTCCTTTTGCAAAGCAATGATAAACAGCCTTCATTCTTGTGGGAGCGTTACAAGGCGTTTTTCCCAACCGCAGAGGCAAAATTGCGGGCGATGAAGCCAGAAGAGTTTGCGCAAATCCAGCAGGCGGTAATTACCCAGATGCTGCAGGCACCGCAAACGCTCGGCGAAGAAGCATCGAAGTTAAGTAAAGATTTCGATCGCGGCAATATGCGCTTCGATTCGCGTGATAAAATCGTGGCCCAGATAAAACTGCTGACGCCGCAAAAACTTGCTGATTTCTTCCATCAGGCGGTGGTCGAGCCGCAAGGCATGGCTATTCTGTCGCAGATTTCCGGCAGCCAGAACGGGAAAGCCGAATATGTGCATCCTGAAGGCTGGAAAGTGTGGGAGAACGTCAGCGCGTTGCAGCAAACAATGCCCCTGATGAGTGAAAAGAATGAGTGATGTCGCCGAGACACTAGATCCTTTGCGCTTGCCCTTACAGGGCGAGCGCCTGATTGAAGCCTCTGCCGGCACAGGCAAAACCTTTACGATTGCGGCGCTCTATTTGCGCCTGTTACTTGGACTAGGCGGTTCCGCCGCCTTTCCCCGCCCGCTGACCGTTGAAGAACTGCTGGTGGTCACCTTTACCGAGGCTGCCACGGCAGAATTGCGTGGTCGTATCCGTAGCAATATCCACGAGTTGCGCATCGCCTGTCTGCGTGAAACCACCGACAATCCACTGTACGAACGCCTGCTGGAAGAGATCGACGATAAAGCGCAAGCCGCGCAGTGGTTGTTGTTAGCCGAACGGCAGATGGATGAAGCGGCAGTCTTTACTATTCACGGTTTTTGCCAGCGCATGCTCAACCTGAATGCCTTTGAATCCGGTATGCTGTTTGAGCAGCAGCTGATTGAAGATGAGTCTCTGCTACGCTACCAGGCCTGCGCCGATTTCTGGCGTCGCCACTGCTACCCGCTGCCGCGTGAAATTGCCCTGGTGGTCTTTGAAACCTGGAAAGGGCCGCAGGCGTTGCTGCGCGATATTAATCGTTATCTGCAAGGCGAAGCACCGGTTATCAAAGCACCGCCGCCCGATGATGAAACGCTGGCTTCCCGCCACGCGCAAATTGTGGCGCGTATTGATACGGTAAAACAGCAGTGGCGCGACGCAGTGGGTGAACTGGATGCGCTGATCGAATCTTCTGGTATTGATCGACGCAAGTTTAACCGTAGCAATCAGGCTAAATGGATCGACAAGATCAGCGCCTGGGCAGAAGAAGAGACCAACAGTTATCAGTTGCCAGAGTCGCTGGAAAAATTCTCCCAGCGTTTCTTAGAAGATCGCACGAAAGCCGGGGGGGAAACCCCGCGACATCCACTGTTTGAGGCGATCGATCAACTGCTTGCAGAACCATTGTCGATCCGCGATCTGGTGATCACCCGCGCATTGGCTGAGATCCGCGAAACAGTAGCGCGTGAAAAACGCCGCCGTGGCGAATTGGGTTTTGATGACATGTTAAGTCGGCTCGATTCCGCGCTGCGTAGCGAAAGCGGTGAGGTGTTGGCAGCGGCGATCCGTACGCGATTCCCGGTGGCAATGATCGATGAATTTCAGGATACCGACCCCCAGCAGTACCGAATTTTTCGCCGTATCTGGCACCATCAGCCGGAAACCGCATTGTTGCTGATTGGCGACCCGAAGCAGGCCATATATGCATTCCGGGGTGCGGATATCTTCACTTATATGAAGGCGCGTAGCGAAGTTCACGCCCACTACACTTTAGACACCAACTGGCGTTCCGCACCAGGAATGGTGAACAGCGTGAATAAGCTTTTCAGCCAGACTGATGACGCGTTCATGTTTCGCGAAATACCGTTTATTCCAGTGAAATCAGCCGGGAAAAATCAGGCGTTACGTTTTGTATTTAAAGGTGAAACACAGCCTGCGATGAAAATGTGGCTGATGGAAGGCGAAAGCTGCGGCGTTGGCGATTATCAAAGTACCATGGCGCAGGTATGTGCTGCGCAAATCCGCGACTGGCTACAAGCCGGACAGCGGGGCGAAGCGTTGCTGATGAACGGCGACGACGCGCGTCCGGTGCGTGCTTCGGACATCAGTGTGCTGGTGCGCAGCCGCCAGGAGGCCGCCCAGGTGCGCGATGCCTTAACGTTGCTGGAAATCCCTTCCGTTTACCTTTCGAACCGCGACAGTGTTTTTGAAACTCTGGAAGCGCAGGAAATGCTTTGGTTGTTGCAGGCGGTGATGACGCCCGAACGTGAGAACACCCTGCGTAGTGCGCTGGCAACGTCAATGATGGGGCTGAACGCGCTGGATATCGAAACGCTGAACAATGACGAACATGCGTGGGATGTGGTAGTCGAAGAGTTCGATGGTTATCGGCAAATCTGGCGCAAACGTGGCGTTATGCCGATGCTGCGGGCGCTGATGTCGGCGCGTAACATTGCTGAAAACTTGCTGGCAACGGCAGGCGGTGAGCGGCGTCTTACCGATATCTTGCATATCAGCGAACTGCTACAAGAAGCCGGAACGCAGCTGGAAAGTGAACATGCGCTGGTACGCTGGTTATCGCAACATATCCTCGAGCCAGACAGTAATGCCTCCAGCCAACAAATGCGTCTCGAAAGTGATAAACATCTGGTGCAGATTGTCACGATCCACAAATCGAAAGGGCTGGAATATCCATTGGTCTGGCTGCCGTTTATCACCAATTTCCGCGTCCAGGAGCAGGCGTTTTATCACGATCGCCACTCGTTTGAGGCAGTTCTGGATCTTAATGCTGCGCCAGAAAGCGTCGACCTCGCGGAGGCCGAACGTCTGGCGGAAGATCTGCGTTTGCTTTACGTGGCGCTGACACGTTCGGTTTGGCATTGCAGTCTCGGCGTTGCACCGCTGGTGCGCCGTCGTGGCGATAAAAAAGGTGACACCGACGTCCACCAAAGTGCGCTCGGGCGTTTGCTGCAAAAAGGGGAACCGCAAGATGCGGCAGGGCTTCGCACCTGTATTGAAGCGTTATGCGATGATGATATTGCCTGGCAAACGGCACAAACTGGTGATAACCAACCCTGGCAGGTTAATGATGTTTCTACAGCAGAGCTGAATGCGAAGACGTTACAACGATTGCCCGGCGATAACTGGCGCGTCACCAGCTACTCTGGTTTGCAACAGCGTGGTCACGGTATCGCCCAGGATTTGATGCCTCGGCTGGATGTCGATGCTGCAGGCGTTGCCAGCGTCGTTGAAGAACCGACGTTAACACCACATCAGTTTCCGCGCGGTGCGTCACCGGGGACGTTCTTGCACAGTTTGTTTGAAGACCTGGATTTTACCCAGCCGGTTGACCCGAACTGGGTGCGGGAAAAACTGGAACTCGGCGGCTTTGAATCGCAGTGGGAACCGGTATTGACCGAGTGGATCACGGCTGTCCTCCAGGCACCTCTCAATGAAACCGGCGTAAGCCTGAGTCAACTTTCCGCCCGCAATAAACAGGTGGAGATGGAGTTTTATCTGCCGATTAGTGAACCGCTTATCGCCAGTCAGCTTGATACGTTAATCCGCCAGTTTGACCCGCTATCCGCAGGCTGCCCGCCGCTGGAGTTCATGCAGGTACGTGGCATGTTAAAAGGCTTTATCGACCTGGTGTTCCGCCACGAAGGGCGTTATTACCTGCTCGACTATAAATCCAACTGGTTGGGTGAAGACAGTTCGGCTTACACCCAACAGGCTATGGCAGCGGCAATGCAGGCACACCGCTATGATCTGCAATATCAGCTTTATACCCTGGCGCTGCATCGTTATCTGCGCCATCGCATTGCTGATTACGACTATGAGCACCACTTTGGCGGCGTTATTTATCTGTTCCTGCGTGGCGTTGATAAAGAACATCCGCAACAGGGGATTTACACAACCCGACCCAACGCCGGGTTGATTGCCCTGATGGATGAGATGTTTGCCGGTATGACCCTGGAGGAGGCGTAATGAAATTGCAAAAGCAATTACTGGAAGCTGTGGAGCACAAACAGCTACGCCCGCTGGATGTGCAATTTGCCCTGACCGTGGCGGGAGATGAACATCCTGCCGTCACCCTCGCGGCGGCACTGTTAAGTCATGATGCCGGAGAGGGACACGTTTGTTTGCCGCTTTCACGACTGGAAAATAACGAGGCGTCGCATCCGCTGTTGGCGACCTGTGTCAGTGAAATCGGTGAGCTACAAAATTGGGAAGAATGCTTGCTGGCTTCTCAAGCGGTCAGCAGGGGAGATGAACCCACGCCGATGATCCTCTGTGGCGATCGTCTTTATTTGAATCGCATGTGGTGTAACGAGCGCACAGTGGCACGCTTTTTCAACGAAGTGAATCATGCCATTGAGGTTGATGAAGCTCTACTGGCGCAAACCCTGGACAAACTTTTTCCAGTAAGCGATGAAATTAACTGGCAAAAAGTTGCGGCGGCAGTGGCGCTGACGCGGCGGATCTCGGTGATTTCCGGCGGCCCTGGCACCGGTAAAACGACCACCGTAGCGAAGTTGCTGGCAGCGTTAATTCAAATGGCCGACGGCGAACGCTGCCGTATCCGTCTGGCTGCACCAACGGGTAAAGCTGCCGCGCGCTTAACCGAATCTCTCGGCAAGGCTTTGCGACAGTTACCGCTGACCGATGAACAAAAGAAACGCATTCCGGAAGATGCCAGCACTTTGCACCGATTGCTGGGCGCGCAGCCGGGTAGCCAGCGTTTACGTCATCATGCCGGTAACCCGCTGCATCTTGATGTGCTGGTGGTAGATGAAGCGTCAATGATCGATCTGCCTATGATGTCGAGACTGATCGACGCCTTGCCCGATCATGCGCGAGTGATCTTTCTCGGCGATCGTGATCAACTGGCCTCGGTTGAGGCTGGGGCTGTGCTGGGCGATATCTGCGCTTATGCCAACGCGGGCTTTACCGCCGAGCGTGCCAGGCAGCTAAGCCGCCTGACGGGGACTCACGTTCCGGCAGGAACCGGCACAGAAGCGGCATCTTTGCGCGACAGTCTCTGCCTGCTGCAAAAAAGCTATCGTTTCGGCAGCGATTCTGGCATTGGTCAGTTAGCTGCGGCGATCAACCGTGGTGATAAAACGGCAGTGAAAACCGTTTTTCAGCAGGATTTTACTGATATCGAAAAACGGCTTTTACAGAGCGGCGAAGATTATATTGCGATGCTTGAGGAAGCTCTTGCGGGTTACGGACGTTATCTGGATCTGCTGCAAGCGCGTGCCGAGCCGGATTTAATCATTCAGGCGTTCAATGAGTACCAGCTTTTGTGCGCCCTGCGGGAAGGGCCGTTTGGCGTGGCTGGACTGAATGAGCGAATTGAGCAGTTTATGCAACAGAAGCGCAAAATTCATCGTCATCCGCACTCTCGTTGGTACGAAGGTCGACCAGTGATGATTGCCCGTAATGACAGCGCGCTTGGGTTGTTTAATGGCGATATCGGTATTGCGCTGGATCGCGGGCAGGGGACGCGCGTCTGGTTTGCGATGCCGGACGGCAATATTAAGTCTGTGCAACCGAGTCGCTTGCCAGAGCACGAAACTACGTGGGCGATGACGGTACATAAATCGCAGGGATCGGAGTTCGACCATGCGGCGTTGATTTTGCCGAGCCAACGCACGCCGGTAGTAACGCGAGAGCTGGTTTATACCGCGGTGACCCGCGCGCGTCGCCGTCTGTCGCTGTATGCCGATGAGCGCATATTAAGTGCGGCAATCGCCACTCGTACTGAGCGGCGCAGTGGTCTGGCGGCGTTGTTTAGTTCACGGGAATAAACGTAATTGCCGGATGCGACGTACGAGTGTTACGCATGTCGCATCCGACGATTTTCATCGCTTACCCTAAATCCGCCATCAACACTTTGGATTTACGCTGGTAGTTGTACAACTGCTTTTTGCTCTCGGGCAGTAAATCAATATCCACTGGGGTAAATCCACGTTCCTGGAACCAGTGAATACTGCGCGTGGTCAGCACAAACAATTTGCTTAAGCCGCTCTGCTTCGCCTGAGCGGCAATGCGTTCCAGCAGAACTTCACCCCTTGATGAACTGCGGTAATCCGGGTGAACTGCCACACAGGCCATTTCCCCAATCTTCTCTTCCGGGAACGGATAGAGCGCGGCGCAGGCAATAGTCGTGTTATCGCGCTGAATAATGGTGAATTTGTCGATTTCCATCTCCAGCTGCTCGCGAGAACGGCGTACCAGAATACCTTGCTGCTCCAGTGGGCGAATCAACTCCAGAATACCGCCAATATCGTTGATTGTTGCGCGACGAATCTGCTCGGCGCTTTCCATCACAATCTGCGTACCGATACCGTCGCGTGAGAACAACTCTTGCAACAGCGCGCCATCTTCCTGATAACTGATTAAATGACAGCGACGCACGCCGCTGCGGCAGGCTTTCACTGCGCCACGCAAAAAGCGCACCGTACCGGAGTTGTAATCGCCTTTCTCTTCCTGGGCTTCTACCCGCGCTTGCGCTTCGTTAGGGAAAAGTTCGGAGACAATATCACCGTCGTCATTAGTGACGCCCTGGGAAGAGCAAAAACCAATCATCTTCTCAGCTTTCAGTTTGATGGCCAGTTGAGTGGCAATCTCTTCCGAGGTCAGGTTAAAGCTCTCGCCAGTGACTGAAACAGCGACCGGCCCCATTAGCACTATTGCACCGCTGTCCAGTTGACGATGGATCGCGTCTTCATCAATCCGCCGGATACGCCCGCTATGGCAGTAATCCACGCCGTCATCGACGCCCAGCGGCTGGGCAATAATAAAATTGCCACTGACGACGTTGATATGCGCGCCCTGTAGCGGCGTGTTATTGAGACTCATCGACAGGCGAGCAGTGATGTCCAGTTGCAATGTTCCCGCAGCCTGCTTCACCAGTTCCAGTGTTTTGGCGTCGGTCACACGTATATTCTTGTGATACAGCGGTTCGTGGTGATGCGCAGCCAGATTTGCGTCGATCTGCGGACGTGCGCCATAGACCACCACCAGACGGATGCCGAGGCTGTGCAATAACCCGATATCATTAACGATACTGGAGAAATTCTCATGCTCAATGGCTTCACCGCCGAGCATGATGACAAACGTTTTTCCCCGGTGGGTATTGATATAGGGAACCGAATGGCGGAATCCCTCGACCAACTCGGTTTTACGTTCCTTTACCACGGCACACCTCTTTGCATGATTATTCGAAATTAGTGTATTTTTATTCTGTTTTTTCGCAGGGTGCAAGTGTAAATTTTATGCGAGAGCGACTTTTTTATCAGTAATGCCGTGAATATAAAAAGAATGTTTACCGTTTATTAGATGACAGATTATGCGTCTTTCGCTAAAGTTTCCGGTCAAATTAGTCGTTTACTTGTTACACAGCTTAGATTTCTTTTGCTCGGGAGAGGCATGTCAGGATCCAACACTGCAATCAGCCGTCGTCGTTTACTGCAAGGCGCGGGTGCCATGTGGCTATTGAGCGTAAGTCAGGTCAGTCTGGCTGCGGTCAGCCAGGTCGTGGCGGTGCGCGTCTGGCCTGCGTCCAGCTACACCCGCGTGACGGTGGAATCAAATCGTCAGCTGAAATATAAGCAGTTCGCGTTGAGTAACCCTGAACGCGTGGTGGTGGATATCGAAGATGTAAACCTGAACTCGGTACTCAAGGGGATGGCGGCACAAATTCGTGCAGACGACCCGTTCATCAAGTCGGCGCGCGTCGGGCAATTTGACCCGCAAACCGTACGGATGGTTTTTGAATTAAAGCAAAACGTAAAACCGCAGCTGTTTGCCCTTGCGCCGGTCGCCGGGTTTAAAGAGCGTCTGGTGATGGACCTCTATCCGGCCAATGCACAGGATATGCAGGACCCGCTGCTGGCGCTGCTGGAGGATTACAACAAAGGCGACCTCGAAAAGCAGGTGCCGCCAGCGCAAAGTGGTCCACAACCGGGTAAAGCAGGGCGCGATCGTCCGATTGTCATTATGCTTGACCCTGGCCACGGTGGCGAAGACTCCGGTGCGGTGGGGAAATACAAAACGCGCGAAAAAGATGTGGTATTGCAAATAGCTCGCCGTTTGCGCTCTCTGATCGAGAAAGAGGGCAATATGAAGGTGTACATGACGCGCAATGAAGACATCTTCATTCCATTGCAAGTGCGCGTAGCAAAAGCCCAGAAACAGCGTGCTGACCTGTTTGTCTCTATCCATGCCGACGCCTTTACCAGTCGTCAGCCGAGCGGTTCCTCTGTGTTTGCGCTCTCAACCAAAGGTGCAACCAGTACTGCGGCAAAATATCTGGCACAAACCCAGAACGCCTCGGACTTGATTGGTGGCGTGAGCAAAAGCGGTGACCGCTATGTCGACCACACCATGTTCGATATGGTACAGTCGCTGACCATTGCCGACAGCCTGAAGTTTGGTAAAGCGGTACTGAATAAGCTCGGTAAAATCAACAAGCTGCATAAAAATCAAGTTGAACAGGCCGGGTTTGCCGTACTAAAGGCACCAGATATTCCCTCCATTCTGGTCGAAACGGCGTTTATCAGTAACGTTGAGGAAGAGCGTAAACTGAAAACGGCGACTTTCCAGCAGGAAGTTGCGGAGTCTATTCTTGCGGGGATTAAAGCGTATTTTGCCGATGGGGCGACGCTGGCGAGAAGGGGATGATAAAAAGGCGCTGAATGGCGCTTTTTTATGGGAGACCAGAAACAAAAAAACACCCGTTAGGGTGTTCAATAATTGGTTGCGGGGGCCGGATTTGAACCGACGACCTTCGGGTTATGAGCCCGACGAGCTACCAGGCTGCTCCACCCCGCGTCCGTGGATGCGCACTATACTCCGCTCGCGTTTTCATGCAACCTTTTTTTTACCCCGATCACGGATTTAGCATGATTTTGAACAAAAACAAACCACTAAAGCCTATTTTTTGTACAAAATTTGCGTCAGGGAGAGGCTGCTCATTTCATTAAACGCGGCGGTTTGTTATCTTCGTTGCGCCTTATTTTTTAACCTGAAGAAGAGAACAATGAAAGGACGTTGGGTAAAGTACCTTCTTATGGGCACGGTTGTGGCAATGCTTGCCGCCTGCTCTTCCAAACCAACCGATCGCGGACAGCAATATAAAGACGGGAAATTTACCCAGCCTTTCTCTCTGGTGAACCAGCCAGATGCCGTTGGCGCGCCGATTAACGCCGGTGATTTTGCCGAGCAAATTAACCATATCCGTAATTCGTCACCGCGTCTGTATGGCAACCAGAGTAATGTTTATAACGCGGTGCAAGAGTGGCTGCGCGCAGGCGGTGATACCCGCAATATGCGCCAGTTCGGCATTGATGCCTGGCAGATGGAAGGTGCCGACAACTATGGTAACGTGCAGTTTACAGGCTATTACACGCCGGTAATTCAGGCGCGCCATACCCGCCAGGGCGAGTTCCAGTATCCGATTTACCGTATGCCGCCAAAACGTGGTCGTCTGCCGTCTCGTGCGGAGATCTACGCAGGGGCGCTGAGTGATAAATATATTCTCGCTTACAGCAACTCCCTGATGGATAACTTCATTATGGATGTGCAGGGTAGCGGGTATATCGACTTTGGTGATGGCAGTCCGCTTAACTTTTTCAGCTATGCAGGGAAAAACGGTCATGCCTATCGCAGCATTGGTAAGGTGCTGATCGACCGTGGCGAAGTGAAAAAAGAAGATATGTCGATGCAGGCGATTCGTCATTGGGGCGAAACACACAGTGAAGCCGAGGTTCGCGAGCTGCTGGAACAGAACCCGTCTTTCGTTTTCTTTAAACCGCAATCTTTTGCACCGGTGAAAGGGGCAAGTGCGGTGCCGCTGGTTGGCCGTGCTTCTGTTGCCTCCGATCGTTCAATTATTCCGCCAGGTACTACCTTGCTGGCAGAAGTGCCGCTGCTGGATAATAACGGCAAATTTAACGGTCAGTACGAATTGCGTCTGATGGTGGCGCTGGATGTCGGTGGCGCAATCAAAGGCCAACACTTCGATATCTATCAAGGGATCGGGCCGGAAGCCGGACATCGCGCAGGTTGGTACAACCACTATGGACGTGTCTGGGTGCTGAAAACCGCCCCGGGCGCAGGTAACGTCTTTAGCGGCTGATGTGTTATTCTGTATACCGTTTTTACGGATACGACAGGGTGAGGGATAACCTCACCCTTTTTAATTCTGAGGTGCTATGTCTGTGGTAATTAGTGATGCATGGCGTCAGCGTTTTGGTGGCACAGCGCGTCTGTATGGTGAAAAAGCGTTGCAACTGTTTGCTGACGCGCATATTTGTGTGGTTGGTATCGGTGGTGTCGGTTCCTGGGCAGCGGAAGCGCTGGCGCGCACGGGGATTGGCGCAATCACGCTTATCGATATGGATGATGTGTGCGTCACCAATACCAATCGGCAAATTCACGCTCTGCGCGATAACGTCGGGCTGGCAAAAGCGGAAGTCATGGCGGAGCGTATTCGCCAGATTAACCCGGAGTGCCGTGTAACGGTGGTGGATGATTTCGTGACGCCGGATAACGTAGCGCAGTATATGAGCGTGGGTTATTCGTACGTGATTGATGCCATTGATAGTGTACGGCCCAAAGCGGCGCTGATTGCTTATTGTCGGCGCAATAAAATCCCGCTGGTCACGACCGGTGGCGCGGGTGGGCAGATTGACCCGACGCAGATTCAGGTTACCGATCTGGCGAAAACGATTCAGGATCCGCTGGCGGCGAAGTTGCGCGAGCGCCTGAAAAGCGATTTTGGCGTAGTGAAAAACAGTAAAGGTAAGCTCGGCGTCGATTGCGTGTTTTCTACTGAAGCGCTGGTGTACCCGCAGTCAGACGGTACTGTGTGTGCGATGAAAGCCACGGCAGAAGGGCCGAAGCGGATGGATTGTGCATCTGGATTTGGCGCGGCAACGATGGTGACCGCCACCTTTGGGTTTGTTGCGGTTTCTCATGCGCTGAAGAAGATGATGGCGAAAGCGGCGCGTCAGGGTTAAACAATCAGGTCGGATGAGACGCGAACGTCTTATCCGACCCGGTTCTGTGCTTAAACCTGCTTCGTCGCAGCGATAATCGCCTCGCTTAACGCATTCAACCCCTGGCTGCGTGAGGCGCTAAGCTGCCCACGCAATCCCAGCTCATCAAACAATGCCAGCGGCGACTGTGCCTGCAATTCGGCGGCGGTTTTCCCCTCAACGGCAGTCAACAGCACCGCCAGCAGGCCGCGCACTATACGTCCTTCGCTGTCGCCAAAGAAGTGCATTTTACCGTTTTCAGCCACGGTATATCCCAGCCAGACGCGGTTTTCGCATCCGGCAATCTCTTTAGCCTGCGCTTTTAACTCGTCTGGCAAAGCCGGAAGCTGTTTCCCCAGCATGATCAACTGGCGATATTTATCTTCCCATTGCGTCAACGGTGCGAAGGTATTGCGTAACGTTTCTGCGGTTACGGTTGTGCCGAACGGATGTCCGGCGAATTGCGGGTTCGTCATTAATCCACCAATAATTCCAGCGCGCGGTCAACGGCATTCACCAGCGCATCCACATCACTCTTTGTATTATATGGCGCAAAAGAGGCGCGCAGTGTGCCGGTTACGCCTAATTCTGCCAGTAGCGGCTGAGCGCAATGTTGCCCGGCCCGCAAGGCAATACCGTACTCCGCCAGCAGCGTCACCATATCGCTGTGATGAACGCCAGCAAAATCAAAGGCCAGCAGGCTGGAATCCTGGCAGCGGAATGAACGGAAGCCTGGACGTTTCGCCAGCGCATCTTCCGCCAGTGTTGCTAAGCTACGGCTCCAGTTTTCGGCCTGGTTGATATCGTAATCTGCCAGCCATTCCAGCGCCGCGCTTAATCCTATGACACCAGCCACATTTGGCGTTCCTGCTTCCAGTTTCCACGGCGCAGATTGAGTCGTGAAGCCGTCAAAACTCACTTCGTGAACCATTTTGCCGCCGCCCAGCCAGGGCGACATCGCTTCCAGCAGTTCTGATTTGCCATACAGCACGCCGATACCTGTCGGGCCATACAGTTTGTGACCTGAAAAAGCATAGAAATCAATATTCAGTTGCTGAACATCCGCGGGGAAATGCACCGCCCCCTGAGCACCATCAACCATCACCACCATCCCGGCTGAATGAGCAAAGGTAATCGCTCGCGCCAGATCCGGGCAACCGCCAGTCACGTTCGACATCTGACCCAACGCCAGAATCCGACTACGGGGAGTAATCAGTTCTGGCAACAAATCGACATCCGGCAGTCGCTGCGCATTAAGCGGCAATTTCACCACTTTGGCTCCAGTTTGTTGGGCGACCATCAGCCAGGGGACGAGGTTGGCGTGGTGTTCTGCCACGCTGACAATAATCTCATCGCCCAGTTGCAGACGCGGACGCGCATAGCATTGTGCAACCATGTTGATGGATTCAGTGGTGCCGCGCGTCCAGACGATAGTTTTATCATCCGGTGCATTCAGTAATTGCGCCACTTTCTCTCGTGCAGCTTCATAACGCGCGGTCAGGCGTTGGGCTTCGGCAAACTGGCTGCGATGGACGTTTCCGGCGCTCAGGCTGTAAAACTGTCGGGTGGCTTCAACCACGGCTTCAGGTTTAAGCGCGGTCGCGGCGCTGTCGAGATAGACGCCCGCATCCTGTAGAGCGGGAAACTGGGCGCGAAACTGCGCGGGATTAAAAACGTTCATGGTACTCCTCGGCTTGATGCACCGATCGTGACGCAAAATTCACTTTGATACAAGGAGAGTGCTAACCATCAGAATTATCTGGATATCCTGGCGAAGCCGCGTAAGTAACATATGC
Organism: uncultured Escherichia sp.; assembly: GCF_948475835.1. Lineage (NCBI taxonomy): Bacteria > Pseudomonadati > Pseudomonadota > Gammaproteobacteria > Enterobacterales > Enterobacteriaceae > Escherichia > uncultured Escherichia sp. The sequence goes on from NZ_CAOLGM010000011.1 coordinate 26,559, forward strand.
TGAATAGTGTTAGGCGTTAATTTTAGCCTGTTAATCAATACTATTAAGATTTATTAATCGCTTTAAGGAGAAGATGATGAAAAAGACTGCCGCAATTATTTCTGCCTGTATGCTGACTTTTGCCCTGAGCGCCTGTTCCGGTTCGAACTATGTGATGCACACCAATGACGGACGTACCATCGTCTCTGACGGCAAACCACAGACTGATAACGATACCGGTATGATTTCGTATAAAGACGCTAATGGCAACAAACAGCAGATCAACCGTACTGACGTGAAAGAGATGGTCGAACTGGATCAGTAATTCGCGATCGCAAGGTAAAAAAAAGCACCGCAATTAGGCGGTGCTACATTAATCACTATGGACAGACAGGGTAAATGTACAGGAAGTGAAAAAAGGTAGCTTTGCTACCATGGTCTGAATCGCAGACCAATTGCAAACACAACAACACAACATCACAACCGTAAGCCAAAAGTTCACCAGAACACGCATTCCGATAAAACTTTTCGTTCCGGCTCAGGAAGTGCCGCCACTATAGGTATTTGCTGGTAGAAGCTCAACGGACAATTTATAATGGCTCAGATTAAAAAAACTAATAGGTTACACAGTGTGATCTAATTGTTAAATTCATTTAACATCAAAGTTTAAAAGCCATGTCTAAACGATTACCACCGCTAAATGCCTTACGAGTTTTTGATGCCGCAGCACGCCATTTAAGTTTCACTCGCGCAGCAGAAGAGCTTTTTGTGACCCAGGCCGCAGTAAGTCATCAAATCAAGTCTCTTGAGGATTTTTTGGGGCTAAAACTGTTCCGCCGCCGTAATCGTTCACTCCTGCTGACCGAGGAAGGGCAAAGCTATTTCCTCGATATCAAAGAGATATTTTCGCAATTAACCGAAGCGACGCGTAAACTCCAGGCCCGTAGCGCCAAGGGGGCGTTGACGGTCAGTTTACTCCCCAGTTTCGCCATTCATTGGTTGGTTCCGCGACTTTCCAGCTTTAATTCAGCTTATCCGGGAATTGACGTTCGAATCCAGGCGGTTGATCGTCAGGAAGATAAGCTGGCGGATGATGTTGATGTGGCGATATTTTATGGTCGGGGCAACTGGCCGGGGCTACGGGTGGAAAAACTGTACGCCGAATATTTATTGCCGGTGTGTTCGCCGCTACTGCTGACAGGCGAAAAACCCTTGAAGACCCCGGAAGATCTGGCTAAACATACGTTATTACATGATGCGTCACGCCGTGACTGGCAGACATATACCCGACAGTTGGGGTTAAATCATATCAACGTTCAGCAAGGGCCAATTTTTAGCCATAGCGCCATGGTGCTGCAAGCGGCTATCCACGGGCAGGGAGTGGCGCTGGCAAATAACGTGATGGCGCAATCTGAAATCGAGGCCGGACGTCTTGTTTGCCCGTTTAATGATGTTCTGGTCAGTAAAAACGCTTTTTATCTGGTTTGTCATGACAGCCAGGCAGAACTGGGTAAAATAGCCGCCTTTCGCCAATGGATCCTGGCGAAAGCCGCTGCTGAACAAGAAAAATTCCGCTTTCGTTATGAACAATAATTTACGTAGGGTACGACCATGACCAGCCGTTTTATGCTGATTTTCGCCGCCATTAGCGGCTTCATTTTTGTGGCTCTGGGCGCTTTTGGCGCGCATGTGTTAAGTAAAACCATGGGGGCCGTTGAGATGGGCTGGATCCAGACCGGCCTCGAATACCAGGCGTTTCATACGCTGGCGATCTTAGGTCTGGCGGTGGCAATGCAGCGTCGCATCAGTATCTGGTTTTACTGGAGTAGCGTTTTCCTCGCGTTAGGCACGGTGTTGTTCAGCGGCAGCCTTTATTGCTTGGCGCTGTCCCATCTGCGTTTGTGGGCGTTTGTCACTCCGGTTGGCGGCGTGAGCTTCCTCGCGGGCTGGGCGTTAATGTTAGTTGGTGCTATCCGTTTAAAGCGCAAGGGCGTAAGTCATGAATAAGGTTGTATTGCTGTGCCGTCCGGGCTTTGAAAAAGAGTGCGCCGCAGAAATTACCGATAAAGCCGGCCAGCGGGAAATTTTCGGTTTTGCCCGCGTGAAAGAGAATGCGGGTTATGTCATTTATGAATGTTATCAACCTGATGATGGCGATAAGTTAATCCGTGAGCTGCCGTTCAGTTCATTAATTTTTGCCCGCCAGTGGTTTGTGGTGGGGGAACTCCTGCAGCATTTGCCGCCAGAAGATCGTATTACCCCCATTGTCGGCATGTTACAGGGCGTAGTAGAGAAGGGCGGTGAACTGCGTGTTGAAGTTGCCGATACCAACGAAAGCAAAGAGTTGCTGAAATTCTGCCGTAAATTTACTGTTCCGCTACGCGCTGCCTTGCGCGATGCCGGGGTGCTGGCGAACTATGAAACGCCGAAGCGTCCGGTTGTGCATGTATTCTTTATTGCACCAGGCTGCTGCTATACCGGTTACTCATACAGCAACAATAATTCGCCGTTCTATATGGGCATTCCGCGCCTGAAATTTCCGGCAGAGGCGCCGAGTCGTTCCACGCTCAAACTGGAAGAGGCATTTCATGTGTTTATTCCTGCGGATGAGTGGGATGAACGCCTGGCGAACGGGATGTGGGCGGTGGATTTAGGCGCTTGCCCTGGCGGCTGGACCTACCAACTGGTGAAGCGCAACATGTGGGTTTATTCCGTCGACAACGGCCCGATGGCGCAAAGTCTGATGGATACCGGGCAGGTGACGTGGCTGCGGGAAGACGGTTTCAAATTCCGTCCGACACGCAGCAATATCTCCTGGATGGTATGCGATATGGTTGAAAAACCGGCTAAAGTTGCGGCATTGATGGCGCAGTGGCTGGTTAATGGCTGGTGCCGTGAAACCATTTTCAATCTCAAACTGCCGATGAAAAAACGCTACGAAGAAGTATCACACAATCTGGCGTATATTCAGGCACAGCTTGATGAACATGGCATAAATGCTCAGATTCAGGCGCGGCAGTTGTATCACGATCGCGAAGAAGTGACGGTGCACGTCCGCCGCATCTGGGCTGCGGTGGGTGGTCGTCGCGACGAGCGATAACAGGCAAGGCCGGGGCGTCGTCTCCGGTCTGCTACCCTTTCCGTCAGGCTGTTACCAAAGAAGTTGCAACCTGGCGCTCATCAGAAATAATGTGCGTGACCTCATCCAGATGCCCGATGCGGGCTTCCCCTGAACGATTAAATTTACTTTTATCAATCAATAACAACGATTGCGCGGCACGTTTTAATAGCATCGATTTGTAATCAGCGTTGATCGCATTGGAGTCCCACAGTGCGCCGCTGCTATCGATCCCTTCACAAGAAAAAATAAACAGATCGATTTCCAGCGATTTAAGTTGGGAAATCAGCGAGGGATTGACGTAACAGCCATATTTGCGCTCAAGTGTGCCGCCGGAACTGATCAGTTGAATGCGTTCGCGTTTACCGAGTTCATGGCAAATCGGATGGCTATTGGTGAAGACCTGAATGTTGATGTCAGGCAACTGGCGTGCCAGATACCAGCAAGTTGAACTGGCGTCTAAGGCTATCACCATCCCTTCTTCAATCCACGCGAGCGCCTCGCGCGCGATATCTGCTTTATGCGCATAATGGCTTTTCAGCCTGATGTGAAAGGGATCGCCACTGTCTTGATTTTGACGGTGGATATATTTAGCGCGTCCATGATTGCGCAGAATTTTACCCTGCGTCTGTAATTCATTGAGATCGCGACGAATGGTTTCTTTACTGACCTTTAGCTGTTCAGAGAGAGCTTCCGTGGTCAGGCTGGTATGGTTCAGCAGCAGGTCGACTATCGCTTGCTGGCGTGCCGCTTTCATATTTTTCACCCCATCATTCGATAACCGCCCGCGTCATGCGGGCGTACCGGTATGAGATTACGGTGTTACCCCTTTTTTTAAAAGAATATTCCCGTACTTCGCTCGTTCGCCTGTGATAACGATCGCAAAGGCTTTTTGCGCCCGTTCATAAAACGCAAAACGATTGATGCGGATGATGTCAGGACACGGGGCTTGTAGTGAAAGCGCATTACGGTAACGTCGTTCTACTTCAGGATCGAGAGTGTCACCTTCTACCGCCGCCATCATCACCAGCGGCGGTGCATAACTGTCCAGTTCAAATAACGGGATAATCGCCTGGAGCAAGTCGCTCACCAACAGGCCATCAGCGCGGATCACCTGCGGTCCCATCGAATGGGCGGGAAAGTGAGCATCGGAAAAAATAATTTCATCTCCATGTCCCATCTCTGCCAGCACTTTCAATAGTTCGGGAGAAATTAACGGCGAAATTGTTTTCAGCATTTCACACTTCCTCTATAAATTCAGGTTCAGTTTGCGGGTAGAAATAACGGTACTGATAATGAATCTGCGCGCGGGCTTCTTCCGGGCTGTTAAATTCCCCTACGCCATACCAACCGAACAGCGCAGCTCCTGCGACGGTCGTTTCGGCGTCGTCGAGAACTTTTACCGGAATATCAAGCATATTGGCTTTAATCTGATTCCACAATGTGTTGCGACTTCCTCCACCGACTAACAATAATTCAGAGGCCTTAAAGTGCCCGATTTTTTCCAGCATCTGTAGATTGCGCTGTAATTGCGCAGTTAACCCTTCCAGCGCCGCGCGATAGAAATGCCCCCGCGTAGTATTAAGCGTCACTCCTTGCCAGCCAGCGTTCTGACACGACAATAAATCACACTGCATTTTCACGCCATCCGCGCCAGGCGCGATCAGACGAGCTTCTTCAATCAACATTTGCCAGGGTGTTTCAGCCGTCCAGAACAGTTTTCTCACCCATTCCAGTACGCCGGATGCCAGCCATTGCATACCTGGGTTATACAATCCTGCTTGGCTATCCAGTTCGCAGGTGGAACCGGCGTACTGACTTAACAGCGAAGTATCAACCTGGGCGCTACGGACCATTAAAATTTCCCATGTACCGGAGGAGAGCACTGGTTCATTTTGTTCGGCACCAGCGCCAAAAAGGGCGAACTGGGTATCGTGACCTGCGGAAATCACCGGTATGCCAACGGGTAAGCCGAGCATTGCTGCGGCGCTGTTCTGTAGCGTACCAATCTGTTCACCCGCTTCCACCAGACGAGGGAAGAGTCGGCGTGGAATACCGGTGGCTTGTAAAATTTGCGGACTGAAATCGCGTTGCTGGATATCCAGCATCTGGCTGGTTCCGGCCATCGTGATATCAGTAGTGAATTCACCGGTTAAACGGTGGTTAATCAGCGACGAAATAAAGAGCCAGGCGTGCGCGCGCTCCAGCAGTTGTGGATGATTTTCTTTCAACCACACCAACTTATATAACGTATTGAAACTAAAGGCTCCGACGCCAGAAATAGCCTGCAACTGCTGTGCGGAGATCAACCGTTCAATATTGTCCATTACCGCTGCTGTTCGCGGACATTTCCAGCTAATGATCGGATAGAGCACATTGCCTTGCTTATCTACCAGAGCGCCATCCACACCAAAGGTGGTGACGGCGATACCGCGGATGTGGCATTCAGTCAGTTCACTATTGATTTGCCGACAGCAATCAGCAAAGCGTTGCAAAATGGCGTCTAAAGACCACTGGTGCCAGGTGTTGTTTTCCATCGCGATATCGCTGGCATTAGGCGTTGAGGCGCGGGCAACAATTTTTCCCTGCCGATTAACCGCGATGGCCCTGACATTGGTCGCGCCACAGTCGAGTACCAGGATAACTTCTTGTTTCATAATCGCTCCTGCAATATAGCCGGATAACATTGCTTATCCGGCTAACCACTCTTGCTTGTTCAGGCCCGGTAGCCGGAGCGACCGGGCATCACATCAGGGAGTAATGTATTAACGCTTGTACAACGGGCCGTAGTTCTGGCAAGCGCGGTAATCCTGGCCTTCAATATCCATGCCGTGCGCAGCCCAGGCAGAAGGACGATACACTTTGGTCTCTTCAACGTTGTGCATACATACCGGGATACGCAGCATGGAGGCGAGAGTGATAAAGTCTGCGCCAACGTGGCCGATGGTCAGAACCCCATGGTTAGCGCCCCAGTTCGCCATTACCGAGTACACATCCGTAAACGGCCCTTTACCGGTGAGGCGCGGTGCAAACCAGGTGGTTGGCCAGGTTGAGTTGGTGCGTTTGTTGAGGATGTCATGCACATCCTTCGGCAATTCCACGCTCCAGCCTTCCGCGATTTGCAGTACCGGTCCCAGGCCTTTGATGATGTTGACACGGGTCATGGTGAACGGGACGCCGCCTTCGGTAAGGAAGCGGGAAGAGTAACCGCCGCCACGGAAGTATTCGTGGATCGCCGGGCACCATTCGGTAGCGGCGAGGCAAGCGTCAGCCTCTTGCTGAGAGATTTCCCAGTGCGGCTTCATCGTCGGGTTACCTTCGCTGTCGCGTTGTTTACAGGAACCGTCCAGCGCAGCAGAACCGGAGTTGATCAAATGGATGATGCCGTGTTCTGCCAGTCCATCGAGTTTATGCCCCGTTACACGCTCAATTGCTTCTGGTGACCAGTAGGTACGCACATCGGCAAATACCTGAGCGGTGCCGGTGAGCTGGTGACCCATTAGCATTGCCACACCGTTAAGACTGTCGTTTTCGGTCGCCACGACAAAGGGTTCGCGCACGCCATTCCAGTCAAATGAACTGTTAAGGATCGCTTCGGCGGTGTCACCATTGGGATATTGATCGGTCCAGTGACGTTGCCCCTGGAAGCCCGCAGCGATGGCGTTGTAGCCAAGTGATTCTTCCACGCGACCAATATCGGCCAGTTTGCTGTTGCCTTGCATCATGTCGCGGATACACATCGCCATCAGTAAACTTTCGCGCAGAACTGCGCGGCTTTGCTCGGCATTGCGTTGATACTGTTTGTTATTTTCATCTTCGCCATAGCGGAAGTTTTTATCAGCCCAGGTCAGTGCCATTTCCAGTTCGGCTTCGTCGTAAATCTTCTGATCGATACGGCGACGCAGTTCGGTCATATCCACCGCCTGGACTTTCATTCCCAGCCAGGATTCAAAGAAGTTGTGATCAACAATAGAACCGGCGATACCCATCGAAACGCCGCCCAGCGACAGATAGCTTTTACCTTTCATGCTGGCGACGGCCAAACCGGCGCGGGCAAAGCGCAGCAGTTTTTCTTCAACATCGGCAGGAATCGATGTGTCATCGGCATCCTGAACGTCATGACCGTAAATGGAGAATGCCGGGATGCCTTTCTGGCTGTGAGCTGCCAGAGCCGCTGCCAGGTAAACAGCGCCGGGACGTTCAGTGCCGTTAAAGCCCCAAATGGCTTTCGGGCGGGTTGGATCCATGTCGATGGTTTCACTGCCATAGCACCAGCAAGGCGTTACCGTAATGGTGAGGCCTACATTCTGACTGCTGAATTTTTCTTCGCAAGCAGCGGCTTCAGCCATACCCGCGATACAGGTATCGGAAATGACACACTCGACGGCAGCTCCGCAGGCATGGCGCAGTTTCTCGGTCAGCAGTGCGGCCGTAGCTTTCGCCATATTCATTGTTTGTTCTTCAAGCGACTCACGAACACCCATGCGACGACCGTCAATAACCGGGCGGATACCAATTTTCGGTAAGCTGATTTTTTTCATTACAGATTCCTCACTTTATTCGGAAAATATGTTCAGTTAGTTGCCGTTTGAGAGCGGAAACGGGCAAAGATAAAGATGACCGCGAAGCAGAGTGCGGGGATCAGTTCAGCAGTGGGGATGTTGCCCGCCGCGTCACTGACAAAACCCATGACCGGAGTGACAATACCGCCGCCAATGATGGTCATAACGATGAAGGACGAACCGTATTTGGTGTCCTGGCCGAGATTCTTAATGCCCAGTGAGAAGATTGTTGGGTACTGAATCGACATAAAGGCGCTGCATAAAGTCAGGGCTATTAAGCCCACATGACCGCCAGCGAAGGCTGAGATCAGGCACAGTGCCATAGCGATTAATGCGTAGGCGGCCAGGACTTTGTGTGGTGCGAAGCGACTGATGAGCCAGGTACCGGTGAAACGACCAATAAAGAAGCACACCATGGTTCCGGTTAAATAGTTAGCGGCAAAGCCTGCAGTCATACCTGGAATTTCTTCTACAGCGTAGCGAATCAAATAGCTCCAGCAGGCCGTTTGTGCGCCAACGTAGCAGAATTGCGCTAATACCGCCCAGCGCCAGTGACGAATACGCGCCAGACGAGAAAGCGATGCGGAGAACGATCCTTGTTTGGCGTCACTGTGATTATCACTCTGCAATGCCGGGAATTTCGTCAGCATGATCAGCAGGGCGACCAGTAACACGATAGCCACGATGATCATATAAGGTGTCTGTACCGATAATACCAGGCTGTGTTTATACGCACTCAATTGCTCTGGAGACATTTTATCGAGAACGTCTTGCGATTGATGTGGCACGTTAGACAAAATAAGACTTTGCCCAAAGACAACCGCGATAATTGCGCCAAACGAGTTAAATGTTTGCGCAAGATTTAAGCGGAAGTGACCACTGCTTTCCGGCCCTAATACCGTAACAAAAGGGTTTGCGGCAGTTTCCAGACAACCTAATCCGGCTGCAATAATAAATAGGCCAACTAAAAATAAGGTGTAGTTCATTATTTCTGCAGCGGGCCAGAATAATGCAGCGCCCAAGGCATATAAAAATAATCCGGTAATAATCCCTGCTTTATAACTGAGTTTTTTCATCAATATCCCAGCAGGGATTGGGATAATGAAATAACCAAAGTAAAAGGCCGATTGGATCAGGCCAGCCTGGAAATTTGTCAGCGTAAAAGCCTGCTGGAATTGAGGTAATAAAATGTCGTTAAGGTTATTGGCTACCGCCCAAAGAAAAAACAGTGAGCACAGCAGCGCGAATGGAATAATGTAACTTCTGCTTTGCCCTGCATCTTTATCTACCGCACGGTAACTCTGCGTTTGTATTGATGTGTTTCCCATAGCATCCTCTTAGGTTCAGAAGCTTAAGCACGTAATCGGTTATGTTTTCAAAAGTGCAAAACCAGCGAGTTCGGGCTTCATATCAGTGAATATTTGCCTGTCTGAAATGAACTCATGGATTCATTTTCAAATAAAAAACGCTCTGTAATATGACGGCGGTCACACTTATTAGCTGGAAGGTGACTTTATGTGACTACCATCACTTTAATAATCGAAATTTCATGCCCGTTTCAGAAAATAAATCATAAAAAACACAAACCAGATGACCGTATTAATTGTTTATGCCGAAAACGGGCATTCCTGGCTTGAGTGAATAGAAAAATGACCGTTTTGATAAATATTTTTAAGAGCGGTCATTTTTAATGGGGTTATAAAAAGAGAACTTGCAGTTATTTACTGTGATTAGTTGAACCAGGTCACAAAATATAAGCTTGTGAATTTCTTTCTGGTTAATCAGGAAGAAGATGGTGGGTAATTAAACGGCTAATTCAATAGTGTGAAAGGAACAACATTATTGCCCTGTTTTGAATCAGAGAGAGGTAGCTAATGGAACGAAATAAACTTGCTCGTCAGATTATTGACACTTGCCTGGAAATGACCCGCCTGGGACTGAACCAGGGGACAGCGGGGAACGTCAGTGTACGTTATCAGGATGGGATGCTGATTACGCCTACAGGCATTCCATATGAAAAACTGACGGAGTCGCATATTGTCTTTATTGATGGCAACGGTAAACATGAGGAAGGATAGCTCCACTCAAGCGAATGGCGTTTCCATATGGCGGCCTATCAAAGCAGACCGGATGCCAACGCGGTTGTTCACAATCATGCCGTTCATTGCACGGCAGTTTCCATTCTTAACCGATCGATCCCCGCTATTCACTACATGATTGCGGCGGCTGGCGGTAATTCTATTCCTTGCGCGCCTTATGCGACCTTTGGAACACGTGAACTTTCTGAACATGTTGCGCAGGCTCTCAAAAATCGTAAGGCAACTTTGTTACAACATCATGGGCTTATCGCTTGTGAGGTGAATCTGGAAAAAGCGTTATGGCTGGCGCATGAAGTTGAAGTGCTGGCGCAACTTTACCTGACGACCCTGGCGATTACGGACCCGGTGCCAGTGCTGAGCGATGAAGAGATTGCCGTAGTGCTGGAGAAATTCAAAACCTATGGGTTACGAATTGAAGAGTAATTTCGTAAAGCAACAAGGAGAAGGATGATGGCTAACAGAATGATTCTGAACGAAACGGCATGGTTTGGTCGGGGTGCTGTTGGGGCTTTAACCGATGAGGTGAAACGCCGTGGTTATCAGAAGGCGCTGATCGTCACCGATAAAACGCTGGTGCAATGCGGCGTGGTGGCGAAAGTGACCGATAAGATGGATGCTGCAGGGCTGGCATGGGCGATTTACGACGGCGTAGTGCCCAACCCAACAATTACTGTCGTCAAAGAAGGGCTCGGTGTATTCCAGAATAGCGGCGCGGATTACCTGATCGCTATTGGTGGTGGTTCTCCACAGGATACTTGTAAAGCGATTGGCATTATCAGCAACAACCCGGAGTTTGCCGATGTGCGTAGCCTGGAAGGACTTTCCCCGACCAATAAACCCAGTGTACCGATTCTGGCAATCCCCACCACAGCAGGCACTGCGGCAGAAGTGACCATTAACTACGTGATCACTGACGAAGAAAAACGGCGCAAGTTTGTTTGCGTTGATCCGCATGATATCCCGCAGGTGGCGTTTATTGACGCTGACATGATGGATGGTATGCCTCCAGCGCTGAAAGCTGCGACGGGTGTCGATGCGCTCATTCATGCTATTGAGGGGTATATTACCCGTGGCGCGTGGGCGCTAACCGATGCACTGCACATTAAAGCGATTGAAATCATTGCTGGGGCGCTGCGAGGATCGGTTGCTGGTGATAAGGATGCCGGAGAAGAAATGGCGCTCGGGCAGTATGTTGCGGGTATGGGCTTCTCGAATGTTGGGTTAGGGTTGGTGCATGGTATGGCGCATCCACTGGGCGCGTTTTATAACACTCCACACGGTGTTGCAAACGCCATCCTGCTACCGCATGTCATGCGCTATAACGCTGACTTTACCGGTGAGAAGTACCGCGATATCGCGCGCGTTATGGGCGTGAAAGTGGAAGGTATGAGCCTGGAAGAGGCGCGTAATGCCGCTGTTGAAGCGGTGTTTGCTCTCAACCGTGATGTCGGTATTCCGCCACATTTGCGTGATGTTGGGGTACGCAAGGAAGACATTCCGGCACTGGCGCAGGCGGCACTGGATGATGTTTGTACCGGTGGCAACCCGCGTGAAGCAACGCTTGAGGATATTGTAGAGCTTTACCATACCGCCTGGTAAATGCGCTGATGTGATAATGCCGGATACGACGTTTGCGGCGTATCCGGCTCGCCGTTACCGTACCAACCGCAATTGCTGTAAATTGCCGTCGATATGCAAATCGGTTTGTAAGCGGGCAATATCGCGGCACAGAAACGCCATCTCTTTATGGGTTTCTAATTTTTTGCGCCACTTTTCGGCAACCGCATCCAGATTCTCATATATCCCTTCCAGACTCTGAAACTCGACCAGCAGCTGCGTGGCGCTTTTTGGTCCGATTCCCGCAACACCCGGTACCTTTGAACTGCTGATCCCCGCAAGTCCCCAGTAATCGGGCAACTGCTGCGGTTGAACGCCAAATTATTTATCGATAAATGGCGCATCCAGCCAACGTTTCTGGAAGTAATCACGATTACGTAATGTCGGTGAAAGTAACTGACAGTAGCCTTTATCTGTCGAAACAATCGTTGCCTGATGCCCGGCCTGTGTCACTTTGACCGCCAGCGTGGCGGCTAAGTCATCGGCTTCGTTGCCGCTGGTTGACCAGCACGGGACGCCGCGTTGCTCAAAGGCGGCGCGTAATGCAGGCATCTCGTCGTGCAACTCTTCCGGCATTGGCGGTCGACCCGCTTTGTAATCTGGTAAACGCTGATGACGCCAGCCGCTACTGCGGTTTTCATCATCAAAAACGGCGACCGCGTGGGTTGGCTGGCTGTGCATAATGAGCTGATCGAGCGCATGCTGGCAGGTTTCGACACAGGGCGATCCCTGAACGGCATGAATGCGACGAATAAGATTCAGTGCATCGACAATAAGCAAATGAACAGCCACGATAACCCCCTTAAAGATCAGGCGATAAGGGTAACATTCGATGCCGGAACAGGCTACGGCTGGATGAGAAATCGGGAAGAGGCCTCGCAAAACGAGGCCTCTGGAGAGCGATTAATCGCAGGCAACGATCTTCATTGCCAGGCCGCCGCGAGAGGTTTCGCGGTACTTGGCGTTCATATCTTTACCTGTTTCGTACATGGTTTCGATAACTTTATCGAGGCAGACGCGCGGCTCGCTGGTACGGCGTAGCGCCATACGTGCGGCGTTCACCGCTTTTACTGCCGCAATGGCGTTACGCTCGATGCATGGCACCTGGACCTGTCCGGCGACCGGGTCACACGTCAGACCGAGGTTGTGCTCCATGGCGATTTCCGCCGCGATGCACACCTGCGCCGGGCTTGCACCTAACAGTTCTGCCAGACCAGCCGCCGCCATTGAGCACGCCACACCAACTTCACCCTGGCAGCCGACTTCAGCACCAGAAATTGACGCGTTCATCTTATAAAGAGAACCAATGGCACTGGCTACCAGCAGGTAACGAGCCAGTGAGTTAGCGTTCACTTCGCGGATAAACTTGTCGTAGTACGCCAGCACTGCCGGGATAATCCCGCACGCACCGTTAGTCGGCGCAGTCACCACGCGTCCGCCAGCAGCGTTCTCTTCGTTCACTGCCAGTGCAAACATGTTGATCCAGTCAACAACCGCCATCGGGTCAGTGGTGGTTTTATCCTGGCTGACCAGCATCCGGCGTAGTGCCGCAGCACGGCGTGGAACGCGCAGTTTGCCAGGCAACACGCCTTCGGTGGAAATACCGCGCTCAATACCGCCACGCATGACTTCCCATACGTTCGCCAGGTGCTGTTCCAGCTCTTCTTTGCTGTGCAGCGCCAGCTCATTTTTCATCATCAGGCCAGAGAGTGACAGCCCGGTTTCCTGACAATGTTTTTGCAGATCGGCTGCTGAACTGTACGGATAAGGAACTTCAACCGGTGCGCTATTCTGCTGGCCAAAATGCTCTTCATCAACGATAAAGCCACCGCCAATAGAGTAGTAAGTCTGGCTGTAAACGACTTTATCGCCCGCCAGCGCGGTAATGCGCATACCGTTTTCATGCAGAGAAAGGTTGTCTGCATGGAAGTTCATGCACTGATCAACCGGGAACTCCACTTCATGCTGACCGTTTGCCAGCATCAGGCGACCATGAGTATTCACATCCTGAATAAAACCAGGGATGGAATCGATATCCACGGTATCCGGCAGGTTACCCGCCAGGCCCATAATAATGGCGATATCAGTGTGGTGGCCTTTACCGGTCAGAGAGAGCGAGCCGTACACGTCAACCACCACGCGGGTCACGTCTTTAAGCAGATTACGGGCAATCAGATCGTCGGTAAATTGTTTACCCGCTTTCATTGGTCCAACGGTATGAGAACTGGAAGGGCCAATGCCGATTTTGAAAATATCGAATACGCTAATCATAGGAAATACATCGCGTTAAAACGGAGGAAGCGCCGCCCGAAAGCGGCGCGAAAGGACTTAGCTGAACAGAGAGTAGAAGATTGCGGAGATTGCAATCAGACCCATCACGACAACGAATACGTTGCTGATGTGACCGCTGTACTTACGCATTGCCGGTACTTTCTGAATTGCGTACATCGGCATCAGGAACAGGATCATCGCGATGATTGGGCCGCCCAGGGTTTCAATCATACCCAGGATGCTCGGGTTCAGGGTGGCAACAATCCAGGTCGTTACCAGCATGAACAGCGCAGTGATACGGTTCAGCTTGTTGATTTCGATAGACTTACCTTTACCACGCAGAGATTTAATCACCATACCGTTGAAGCCTTCACGTGCGCCCAGGTAGTGGCCGAGGAAGGATTTGGTGATAGCGATAATCGCGATAATCGGAGCCATCCACGCGATAACCGGTGCGTTAAAGTGGTTAGCCAGGTAAGACAGAATCGAGATGTTCTGCTCTTTAGCCGCAGCCAGGTCTGCCGGAGTCAGGCTCAGTACGCAGCTGAAGACGAAGAACATTACGGTCAGCACCATCATGATGTGTGCGAATGCAAGGATCTTCGAGCATTTCTGTTCTGCCATATCGCCGTACTCTTCACGCTTCGCAACGGCGAAAGAAGAGATGATCGGAGAGTGGTTGAACGAGAACACCATTACCGGAATTGCCAGCCACAGGGTCATCCACAGACCGTTCCCGGTTGCAGATGCAGTGTCCAGAGACAGCGTTTCCAGTGCTGCGCCGTTCCACTGCGGGATCAGGTACAGAGCCAGCAGCATCAGTACGCCAACAAACGGGAATACCAGAATACTCATCGCTTTAACGATCATCTGCTCACCGAAGCGAACGATGGTCATCATACCCACGATCAGGATCAGCGACAGAATCGCACGCGGCGGTGGTGTCATACCCAGCTGGTGAGACATGAAGCTTTCAACTGTATTGGTGATTGCTACGCTATAAACCAGCAGGATCGGGTAGATAGCGAAGAAATAGAGCAGGGTAATCAGTTTACCTGCGCCAATACCAAAGTGTTCTTCTACAACCTCGGTGATGTCTTCGCCCGGGTTTTTACCAGACAGTACGAAGCGAGTCAGGCCGCGGTGAGCAAAAAACGTCATCGGGAACGCAAGGATAGCCATGATGATCAGCGGGATCATACCGCCAACACCGGCGTTGATTGGCAGGAACAGCACGCCCGCGCCGATTGCCGTGCCGTAAAGGCCCAGCATCCACATGGTGTCTGTCTTGCGCCAGGCACTACGAGAGTCTTTCGACGCAATCGTGCTGGTTTGAGTCGTTTCCATCTATTTCTCCTGGAGGAATGCAAATAATTCAGCTTTTAGCCAGTTCAGCCCGGGAAGGTGCCTGACCGTAAAAATGAAATCTGTCTATCGGCGATGGCTTAATCATTTACCGCCGTAATAATTTGAGGGCGGAAAGATACACACAAGTTATGTATCTATCAGTGATCTTGATCTCAAATACAATAATCTACTTGGAAGATAGATTATCCCAACGCTTTACTCTGTAAATCAAAAGTAAAAGAGAATTTAAGGGCAATATTTGCCCATTAAACGACATCTGACTTCTTCCGGGGCGCGCAATATATGTAGGTTGAACTGAAAAAATCAATACTTTTAGTTAATCATGGCGATAATTTCTTTTTCATAGCGATAAAATACGGTTTATGAAAATAGGGAAACGTTTGCGTTGCAATATAAATTGTATGACATATTAACTGTGATGATATTTGTCGCGTGAGGGTGGTAAGAAACATTCATATAACAAATGAAATGAGTTGATGAGTAAGTGACCAAAAACGAGAAAACCCGGCAACAAACGTCACCGGGGGAGGGGAGATTACGTGCAGATTTCGTAGCAAGGGATGTAGGCTGAGCCTGGCAACTTCATACGATGCTGGGCAACAAAACCCTGTAGCAGGTCGTCCATACGACGCATAATCTCTTTATCGCCGTTGATTTTGTAAGGACCAAACTCTTCAATGGCGCGAATACCGACTTCTTTTACGTTACCCGCCACAATACCGGAGAACGCACGGCGCAGGTCGGCAGCCAGCACTTCAACAGGTTGATCCGGGTAAAGCTTCAGATTAGCCATATTCTCGTGAGACGGCTCAAACGGCATTTGCAAATCTGGTGCAATGCGCATTGACCAGTTAAAGCTGTAAGCGTCACCAGTGTCGCGGCGATTTTCTTTCACCAGCGGCATCGATTTTTTCATCTGACGAGCGACTTCAGCGGCGTCATCAATGATGATGCGGTAATGGCGGCGCGCGTTTTCGCCCAGCGTATGTACGACAAACTCGTCCAGTACGCGGAAGTAGTCGGCGCTCTCTTTCGGGCCGGTGAGGATCAATGGTAAAACCTGATCTTTGTTGGCCGGGTTCATTAAAATTCCCAGCAAATACAGCAACTCTTCTGCCGTACCCACACCGCCAGGGAAGATAATGATGCCGTGAGCGATACGGACAAACGCTTCCAGACGTTTTTCGATATCCGGCATGATGATCAATTCGTTGACCAGCGGGTTAGGCGGTTCAGCGGCGATAATCGACGGCTCTGTCATACCAATAAAACGACTGTCTTTGTAACGCTGCTGCGCGTGTCCGACCGCAGCACCTTTCATCGGCGCTTCCATCGCTCCCGGACCACAGCCGGTGCAGATATTCAGCTCACGCAGGCCCAGCTGGTTTCCGACGCGACGGGCATACAAATACTCATTTTCGTTAATTGAGTGACCGCCCCAGCAGACCACCATATTTGGCGCTTCACCCACATGCAGCGCGCGAGCGTTACGCAAGATGGAAAAGACCAGGTTAGTGATGTGGACGGAGTTGTCGAGATTCAGGTTGGGAAAACGAACGGTATTATGGATTTGCCCGTAAACGAAGAGAATGTCTCGCAGAACCGCGAACAAGTTGGCCTGCAAAGCGCGAATAATTCGCCCATCGACAAAAGCCTCTTCCGGGGGATTAATCAGTTCCAGCTTTACGCCGCGTTCACGGCGCAGGACGTTAATATCGAAATTTTCAAAACGAGACAGCAATTCTTTGCTGTTATCGGTCAAACTACCGGAGTTCAGTACGGCAAGTGAACAGTTGCGAAACAGTTGATAGAGGTCGCTGCTGGCGGTGCGTTTAAGCATATCCACTTCCAGCTGCGACAACATATCCATGGAGCCAAGCGGGCTAATATGTGTAATCAAGAAAAACTCCTTATGGGACGAATATCGTCATTCCCTTTGATTACAATAGCCCTGCCTGATGACCTTTCACAACCTTCTGCGTGAATCCAGCACGCAAAATTGAGAAAAAATTTATTGCCGAACCAGTCTTGTGGTCGATGGGACAAAATCGCTATTACTGCGCCACGGGTTAATGTCCAGACCGCCACGACGGGTATAACGTGCGTAAACGCTTAATTTCTCTGGCTGGCAGAAGCGTAACAGGTCATTAAAGATGCGTTCCACGCACTGTTCGTGGAACTCGTTGTGATGACGGAATGAGACCAGGTAACGCAGCAGTTTTTCTCTGTCAATTTGGCGTCCACGATACTGAATTTGGATCGAACCCCAATCTGGTTGATGGGTGATCAGGCAGTTTGATTTCAGCAGGTGGCTGACAAGCGTCTCTTCCACTACTTTTTCACCGCTGGTGGCATTCTCCAGATAGTCAGTAGTGAATTCATAGTTATCGATAGTGATATCCTGGTCATCAATGCAGGTGCCATTGAAATGACCTATCGGCTGGCCTTCCAGTTCATCAAGACGATATAACGCCACGCTAACCTTACCCTGGGCGCAAGTGCTTAAGTCGCGCTCCAGCGTCTGGCGCACCTCATCCCAGTTATTAAAACGCGTCTGGTTAAAACTGTTGAGATAGAGCTTAAAACTCTTCGACTCAATCAGATTTACGCTGGTGTAATCAAGTTCAACATGACCGACAGCGACCTGCGGCAAACCTTTCGCATTCAGCCAGGAAAGTTCATACAGCGTCCAGATATCCGTACCGTGAAAAGGCAGGTTATCCGCTTTCAGACCCAGCGGGTCGCGATTCAGGCTGCGTGGAACGCCTTGCAGTAGGCTGGCGTCATAGGTATCCCGGTAATCGGTTGATTTTCCAAGAGTCAGGCCCGCAAGTGCCTGATGGTTTGCATAAGAAGACATGTTTCACCGTCATAAACCAGATAAACTAAACGACAAGTGTATCTGGTTTAAGTGAAGAGAGAAATTAGTGGACGATTTGACCGCACAAGCCCTGAAAGATTTTACTGCACGCTACTGCGATGCGTGGCATGAAGAGCATAAAAGCTGGCCGTTAAGTGAGGAACTGTACGGTGTTCCTTCACCGTGCATTATTTCAACTACCGAAGATGCCGTATACTGGCAACCCCAGCCGTTTACCGGGGAACAAAATGTAAACGCGGTTGAACGCGCTTTTGATATTGTGATACAACCCACAATTCATACCTTTTATACGACTCAGTTTGCCGGGGATATGCACGCGCAGTTTGGCGATATCAAACTGACATTGCTGCAAACCTGGAGTGAAGACGACTTCCGTCGGGTGCAGGAAAATCTGATTGGTCATCTGGTGACTCAGAAAAGGCTAAAACTGCCGCCCACGCTATTTATCGCGACGCTGGAAGAAGAGTTAGAGGTCATCTCGGTGTGTAATCTCTCCGGTGAAGTGTGCAAAGAGACGCTGGGAACACGTAAACGGACGCATTTAGCCTCAAATCTTGCGGAATTCCTTAATCAACTTAAGCCTCTTCTGTAATCCAAATACCCCATCTGGTTGTGAGAGATCTCTTACAGACTCTGTAGGAGATCGCCAGGAAATAAGCGAATACTTAAAAAGATAAGAATCGTTATTTTCATTTAAAATCAAAATGTTGATTGTTAATTCTTAACTTTCATATGAAATTTTCCTTAAGGCATTGTCTGTAAGCGCCTTGTAAGACTTCGCGAAAAAGACGATTCTATCTTCGTCGACAGGGAGTCAGACAACGAAGTGAACATCAGGATGATGACACTTCTGCAGGACACACCAGGATGGTGTTTCAGGGAAAGGCTTCTGGATGAAGCGAAGAGGATGACGCAGGACGCGTTAAAGGACACCTCCAGGATGGAGAATGAGAACCGGTCAGGATGATTCGGTGGGTCAGGAAGGCCAGGGACACTTCAGGATGAAGTATCACATCGGGGTGGTGTGAGCAGGAAGCAATAGTTCAGGATGAACGATTGGCCGCAAGGCCAGAGGAAAAGTTGTCAAGGATGAGCAGGGAGCAACAAAAGTAGCTGGAATGCTGCGAAACGAACCGGGAGCGCTGTGAATACAGTGCTCCCTTTTTTTATTCCTGCTATCCTTCGCGGCAGTTTTTCTTATTGAGGTTGCTTTATGACCACTCATGACCGCGTTCGTCTCCAGTTGCAGGCGCTTGAAGCGTTACTGCGTGAACATCAGCACTGGCGAAACGATGAACCCCAGCCGCATCAATTTAATAGTACCCAACCGTTCTTTATGGACACCATGGAACCACTGGAGTGGTTGCAGTGGGTGCTGATCCCGCGAATGCACGATTTGTTAGATAACAAACAGCCGTTACCGGGCGCTTTTGCCGTTGCACCCTATTATGAAATGGCGCTGGCGACGGACCATCCGCAACGCGCGCTTATTCTGGCTGAGCTGGAAAAACTGGATGCTCTTTTTGCGGATGATGCGAGCTAATGCTGGAAATACTCTATCAGGATGAAT
Organism: uncultured Escherichia sp.; assembly: GCF_948475835.1. Lineage (NCBI taxonomy): Bacteria > Pseudomonadati > Pseudomonadota > Gammaproteobacteria > Enterobacterales > Enterobacteriaceae > Escherichia > uncultured Escherichia sp. Next base: position 46,024 of record NZ_CAOLGM010000011.1, read on the forward strand.
GGCTGGTTGCGGTAAATAAACCCTCCGGCTGGCTGGTTCACCGCAGCTGGCTGGATCGCGACGAGAAAGTAGTGGTCATGCAAACCGTGCGTGATCAGATTGGCCAGCACGTTTTTACCGCTCATCGTCTGGACCGACCCACTTCTGGTGTGTTGTTGATGGGATTATCCAGCGAGGCCGGACGGCTGCTGGCACAACAGTTTGAACAGCACCAAATCCAGAAACGTTACCATGCGATTGTGCGCGGCTGGTTGATGGAAGAAGCAGTTCTGGATTATCCACTGGTGGAAGAACTGGACAAAATCGCTGATAAATTTGCCCGCGAAGATAAAGGCTCGCAGCCAGCAGTGACGCATTATCGCGGTCTGGCGACCGTAGAAATGCCGGTAGCGACCGGACGTTACCCGACCACGCGCTACGGCCTGGTGGAACTGGAGCCGAAAACCGGACGCAAACATCAGCTTCGCCGACATCTTGCCCATTTGCGTCATCCGATTATTGGCGATAGCAAACATGGCGATTTACGCCAGAATCGCAGCGGTGCTGAGCATTTTGGCCTCCAGCGGTTAATGCTACATGCCAGTCAGTTGTCATTGACGCATCCTTTTACTGGCGAGCCGCTGACTATTCACGCGGGCCTGGACGACACCTGGATGCAGGCGTTATCACAATTTGGCTGGCGCGGTCTGCTTCCTGAAAATGAAAGGGTTGAGTTCAGTGCGCCATCGGGTCAGGATGGAGAGATAAGTTCCTAATCCAGGGAGAAAACGGTATGGCGGAAATTGGTATTTTTGTCGGCACCATGTACGGAAATTCGCTGTTAGTGGCGGAAGAAGCAGAAGCAATTCTGACCGCACAGGGCCACAAAGCAACGGTATTTGAAGATCCTGAATTAAGCGACTGGCTGCCCTATCAGGATAAGTATGTTCTGGTGGTTACGTCCACGACCGGGCAGGGCGACCTTCCTGATAGCATTGTGCCGCTCTTTCAGGGAATCAAAGATAGTCTGGGCTTCCAGCCGAATCTGCGTTATGGCGTGATTGCGCTCGGCGACAGCAGTTATGTAAATTTCTGCAATGGCGGCAAACAGTTCGATGCCTTGTTGCAGGAACAGAGCGCTCAGCGGGTTGGCGAAATGCTGTTGATTGACGCCAGTGAGAACCCGGAACCGGAAACGGAATCAAATCCGTGGGTCGAACAGTGGGGCACGCTGTTGTCCTGATATGTTCAGCGAGCGGTAAATGTCGTTTTAGCGGTGCTGAATCGAATATTTTCAGGCAAATGCCAGTAAAAACTGCTTCATAGCGCGGATTTTTACTGGCGTTTGCCTGGAGTCAAGCGATCCATTTCATACTCTTCTTTATTTCTTCGTTTTTACCCTTCCTTTCTTGTTCTTGTTTTCATTTCCGTGAAGTGGATTCCACCGTCCAGGGCTAATGCCAAAATCGGGCCTCATTGAACGCATTAATGTTGTGTTGTTGCACGGTGAGCCGCTATGGCGCGCTTTTTATACTGCTATTGCCAGATATAAACACGCGCCGTATTCGGCGAACGACCTATAAAAACGGCAAAAAACACCCTACGTCACCTCTGATTTCCTGGCTATGTCGCAGTCCAGAGTGAGCGTGGCTAACGCGAATTTTCAGGAGTGCAACAATGAGTTCTTTAAGTCAGGCTGCGAGCAGTGTGGAAAAACGCACGAATGCTCGTTACTGGATAGTGGTGATGTTGTTTATCGTCACATCCTTCAACTACGGCGACCGCGCTACGCTTTCTATTGCCGGTTCGGAAATGGCCAAAGATATCGGCCTTGATCCCGTGGGAATGGGCTATGTGTTCTCTGCCTTCTCATGGGCTTATGTTATCGGGCAGATCCCTGGTGGTTGGTTGCTGGATCGTTTTGGTTCAAAACGCGTCTACTTCTGGTCGATCTTTATCTGGTCGATGTTTACCTTGCTGCAAGGCTTCGTCGATATCTTTAGTGGATTCGGCATTATCGTTGCCCTGTTTACTCTGTGCTTCCTGGTCGGGCTTGCTGAAGCGCCATCTTTCCCCGGCAACAGTCGCATTGTTGCGGCCTGGTTTCCGGCGCAGGAAAGGGGAACGGCGGTGTCGATTTTTAACTCCGCTCAATACTTCGCAACGGTGATCTTCGCGCCGATTATGGGCTGGCTGACGCATGAAGTGGGCTGGTCACACGTCTTCTTCTTTATGGGCGGTCTGGGGATTGTCATCAGCTTTATCTGGTTGAAAGTCATCCACGAGCCAAATCAACATCCGGGGGTAAATCAGAAAGAGCTGGAGTACATCGCCGCGGGTGGCGCGCTGATCAATATGGATCAGCAAAACACCAAAGTTAAAGTGCCGTTCAGCGTGAAGTGGAGGCAGATCAAACAACTGCTCGGGTCACGGATGATGATCGGCGTTTATATCGGTCAGTACTGTATCAACGCCCTGACTTACTTTTTCATTACCTGGTTTCCGGTTTATCTGGTGCAGGCGCGTGGGATGTCGATTCTGAAAGCGGGCTTTGTGGCTTCCGTTCCGGCGGTTTGCGGTTTTATCGGCGGTGTGCTGGGTGGGATTATTTCCGACTGGCTGATGCGCCGCACGGGATCGCTGAACATTGCGCGTAAAACACCGATCGTAATGGGCATGTTGCTGTCGATGGTGATGGTGTTCTGCAACTACGTCAACGTTGAGTGGATGATCATCGGCTTTATGGCGCTGGCCTTCTTCGGTAAGGGCATCGGGGCGCTGGGTTGGGCAGTAATGGCAGATACCGCGCCAAAAGAGATCAGCGGTCTTTCCGGTGGCCTGTTCAACATGTTCGGTAACATTTCTGGCATCGTCACGCCAATCGCAATTGGTTATATCGTTGGCACGACTGGCTCCTTTAATGGGGCGCTGATTTATGTTGGTGTTCATGCCTTAATCGCGGTACTGAGCTACCTGGTGCTGGTGGGCGATATCAAGCGTATCGAGCTGAAACCTGTCGCGGGGCAATAAGATGACGACACAATCCAGTCCTGTTATTACTGATATGAAAGTCATTCCGGTCGCCGGGCACGATAGCATGTTGCTTAATATTGGTGGGGCACATAACGCATATTTCACCCGCAATATTGTGGTACTCACCGATAACGCCGGGCATACCGGCATTGGTGAAGCGCCGGGCGGAGAGGTGATTTATCAAACACTGGTCGATGCTATTCCGATGGTTCTGGGCCAGGAAGTTGCGCGCCTGAATAAAGTGGTTCAGCAGGTGCATAAAGGTAATCAGGCAGCCGATTTTGATACCTTCGGCAAAGGTGCCTGGACTTTTGAATTGCGCGTTAATGCCGTGGCGGCGCTGGAAGCCGCCTTGCTTGACCTGCTAGGTAAGGCGCTGAATGTTCCGGTCTGCGAACTGTTGGGGCCAGGCAAGCAACGCGAGACTATTACCGTCCTCGGTTATCTGTTTTATATCGGTGATCGGACCAAAACCGATCTTCCTTATCTGGAAAATACGCCGGGCAACCATGAGTGGTATCAGTTGCGCCATCAGAAAGCGATGAACAGCGAAGCCGTTGTGCGTCTGGCGGAAGCCTCACAGGATCGCTATGGCTTTAAAGATTTCAAACTTAAGGGCGGGGTGTTACCTGGCGAGCAAGAAATCGACACTGTTCGTGCATTGAAGAAACGCTTCCCTGATGCGCGGATTACCGTTGATCCCAACGGTGCCTGGCTACTTGATGAAGCCATTTCTCTATGCAAAGGGCTGAATGATGTTCTTACCTATGCCGAAGATCCATGCGGCGCAGAACAGGGTTTCTCCGGTCGTGAAGTTATGGCGGAGTTTCGGCGGGCGACCGGCTTGCCCGTCGCGACTAACATGATCGCCACCAACTGGCGCGAAATGGGTCATGCGGTGATGCTCAATGCGGTAGATATTCCACTTGCCGATCCGCACTTCTGGACGCTTTCCGGTGCAGTCCGTGTGGCGCAGCTTTGCGACGACTGGGGGCTGACCTGGGGCTGCCATTCTAATAACCATTTCGATATCTCTCTGGCGATGTTTACCCATGTGGGCGCGGCGGCACCGGGTAATCCTACCGCTATCGATACCCACTGGATTTGGCAGGAGGGCGATTGTCGCCTGACCAAAAATCCGCTGGAGATTAAAAACGGAAAAATTGCCGTTCCTGATGCGCCCGGTCTGGGCGTGGAACTGGACTGGGAACAGGTACAAAAGGCACATGAGGCCTATAAACGTCTGCCTGTCGGTGCGCGTAACGACGCAGGTCCGATGCAGTACCTGATCCCCGGCTGGACCTTTGACCGTAAACGTCCCGTTTTCGGCCGTCATTGATTCTGAAAAAGGACATAAATATGAGTTCTCAATTTACGACGCCTGTTGTTACTGAAATGCAGGTCATCCCGGTGGCGGGTCATGACAGTATGCTGATGAATCTGAGTGGTGCACACGCACCGTTCTTTACGCGTAATATTGTGATTATCAAAGATAATTCTGGTCACACTGGCGTAGGGGAAATTCCCGGCGGCGAGAAAATCCGTAAAACGCTGGAAGATGCGATTCCGCTGGTGGTAGGTAAAACGCTGGGTGAATACAAAAACGTTCTGACGCTGGTGCGTAATACTTTTGCCGATCGTGATGCTGGTGGGCGCGGTTTGCAGACATTTGATTTGCGTACCACTATTCATGTAGTTACCGGGATAGAAGCGGCAATGCTGGATCTGCTGGGGCAGCATCTGGGGGTAAACGTGGCATCCCTGCTGGGCGATGGTCAACAGCGTAGCGAAGTCGAAATGCTCGGTTATCTGTTCTTCGTCGGTGATCGCAAAGCCACACCGCTGCCGTATCAAAGCCAGCCGGATGACTCATGCGACTGGTATCGCCTGCGTCATGAAGAAGCGATGACGCCGGATGCGGTGGTGCGCCTGGCGGAAGCGGCGTATGAAAAATATGGCTTCAACGATTTCAAACTGAAAGGCGGTGTACTGGCCGGGGAAGAAGAGGCCGAGTCTATTGTGGCACTGGCGCAACGCTTCCCGCAGGCGCGTATTACGCTCGATCCTAACGGTGCCTGGTCGCTGAACGAAGCGATTAAAATTGGTAAATACCTGAAAGGGTCGCTGGCTTATGCAGAAGATCCGTGTGGTGCGGAGCAAGGTTTCTCCGGGCGTGAAGTGATGGCAGAGTTCCGTCGCGCAACTGGCCTGCCGACCGCAACCAATATGATCGCCACCGACTGGCGGCAGATGGGCCATACGCTCTCCCTGCAATCCGTTGATATCCCGCTGGCGGATCCGCATTTCTGGACGATGCAAGGTTCGGTACGTGTGGCGCAAATGTGCCATGAATTTGGCCTGACCTGGGGTTCACACTCAAACAACCACTTCGATATTTCCCTGGCGATGTTTACCCATGTTGCCGCCGCTGCACCGGGTAAAATTACTGCTATTGATACGCACTGGATCTGGCAGGAAGGTAATCAGCGCCTGACCAAAGAACCGTTTGAGATCAAAGGCGGGCTGGTACAGGTGCCAGAAAAACCGGGGCTGGGTGTAGAAATCGATATGGATCAAGTGATGAAAGCTCATGAGCTGTATCAGAAACACGGGCTTGGCGCGCGTGACGATGCGATGGGAATGCAGTATCTGATTCCTGGCTGGACGTTCGATAACAAGCGCCCGTGCATGGTGCGTTAAGACAGAAAACCAAAACCGGCTCTATCTGGAGCCGGCTTGAGACTGATGCTAAACGCAAAATAGCCTGTTGTGCTATGTATCAGGTCTACATCATTTTTTAATTCATTGAATTTAATTGGTTTTGTAGGCCGGATAAGGCGTTAACGCCGCATCCGGCATAAACACAGGCACTTTGTCACCAATCTGAAACCAGCGTCATAAAAAGCCGATTGCTACTCGACAAGACGTCCGTTACCCGAGAATTTTGCTGGCTTCGCGCGCTACATTATCCATCTCGTCCAACAGTTCCAGCAGCTCCGGCTCCAAATCTTCTTCTTTAGTACCGCTACGTAGCTGTTGTTCGATCAGTTGGCAGAGATTCTTCATACGCGGCACACCGCTATAGCCGCAACTGCCATGCAGTTTATGAATCAAATCAACCAGGCCTTCCGGGTTTTCTCCAACCAGCTGTTCCTCAACTTTGTTGCGAACTTCAGGCAGGAAATCGAGTAACATTTGCAGCATATCGCGCGCTAAATCGGTTTTTCCTGCTGCCTGGCGTAGTGCCAGTTGCCAGTCGAGGGTCGCATTCGGGTTCACCACAATTTCGTTGACTTCGGGCGTCACGACGCGAGAGGAAATACCGCTGCCAGGCTTGTAGCGCAACAACAAATTATGCAATCGCTCTTCTTCAATCGGTTTCGCCAGATAATCGCTCATCCCTGCGCCAAGCAGCTTCTCTTTTTGCCCGGCCATTGCATGCGCCGTTACCGCGATAACCGGCGTTTGTTGCTGATGGGGGAGCTGGTGGATGAGCTCGCAGGCCCGAATGCCATCCATGTCAGGCATTTGAATATCCATTAAGATCAAATCGAACGGCATCTGTTTCGCCCGTTCAACCGCCTGATGCCCGCTATCGCAAAGTTCCACATGTTGCACCATATCTTCCAGCAATGCGCCGATAAGTTTCAGGTTAGCGGGGTTGTCATCAACCGCCATGACTGTCATTGCCAGCTTACTTTCATCGGTTACAGGCAAAAGCGTGTTTTGTTTGTGATGACAAAATTCCGTCAGGGCAGGCAACAGGCGTGTAGGTGTTAATGGTTTCAGCAGACACGCGCCGATACCATCTTGCTTGAGTTTTTCAGCATTGACTTGTGCATGGCAAGGAAGTGCCAGCATCAGGAAATCGGTCATCGATACCGCTTTCGCTAATCGCTCATGTTGCATTGTTAGCGGCTCGCGGAAGGTCACCGCGATGCCTAACAACATCATGTCGTAATGCGCGGGAGGCAGCGCGGAGAACGTTGGGCTATAAACCACTTCCAGCGGCGTTTCACTTAAAATATCCAGCGTGCATTGCGCTGCTGCGGAGTTTGGTTCGACATAGGCCAGGCGCTTACCTGCGAGGCACTGGGTGGATGGCCCTTCGATAATAATGTTCGGGTTCAGATCGAGATTAATGTGGAACCAGAAAGTTGAACCGCGATTCGGCTGGCTATGGAACGAAATATCGCCGCCCATTTCATTAACCAGTTTTTGTGTAATCACCAGCCCCAGCCCGGTGCCACCATGACGGCGGGAAATACTGGCATCAGCCTGTCGGAAGGCCTGGAATAAGCGCGATTGATCGCGTTCAGGAATACCAATGCCGGTATCCCGAATCTGCACTTCAATCTGCACTTTGGTATTACTCAGCGCACGTTTTTCTACCAGAATATCAATGTTGCCATTCTCGGTGAATTTAATTGCATTCCCCACCAGGTTAGTGATGATTTGCTGTAATCGCAGCGGGTCGCCGATCACGTTATCAGGCACGTCGCTTTTAATATTGAGCGTCAGTTCCAACCCTTTATCGTGAGAAGAATGTGCCAGCAGAGTAACGACTTCATCCAGCGTGCTGCGTAGTGGGAATGGAATACTTTCCAGAATCAGCTTACCTGCTTCCAGTTTCGAGAAGTCGAGAACATCATTAATAATTGCCAGCAAATTATTTGCCGAACGTTCAATCGTATTCAGGTGATCGCGCTGCGTTGGTGTTAATTCTGTTTTCAGCGTCAGGCGGGTAAAGCCAATAACACCATTCAGTGGTGTACGCAGCTCGTGTGACATATTTGCCAGAAACTCGGATTTAATACGCGCCGCTTCCTGGGCGCGCTTTTTCGCCAGATCCAACTCAACGTTCTGAATTTCCATCTGCTCCAGCGTTTCACGCAGATCGGACGTCGCCTGGTCGATATTGTGCTGCATCTCTTCGTGATAAGCAGCCAGCGACATTGCCATCGAGTTGATACCGTTTTTCAGCATATCCAGCTCGCCGAGCATAAATCCTTCCACCCGGCTGTCGAGTTGCCCGCGACGGATGCGGTCGACGGTATTCACCATGTTGCGAATCGGACCGGTTACATCGCGCATTAAGCGCCAGCCAAAAATAAGCGCAATACCGATACAAAACAGCATCATCACGCTGGAAATAAAGATCTCTTTATATTGCTGCAAGCGAACCGATTTAAGATCCAGCTCAAGCGCAATATATCCCAACATATTTTGACTATTTTTGGCATCGCTACTGGGCGATTCGTCGGGGGAGTAACTCTCAGAAATAATCGGCGTGCGGAGGATCATAATATCGCCGTCACGAGTGACAGTGAGCTGGCGAGGAAACGGCACGTTGCTGCCGAGCTGCATTGATGAGGGATCAAGATGAAAATTGGAGGTGACAAAGAGTCGGTTATTTTCATCATAAACCGAAATCGCGCGAACAATATCGGAATGGCGACGATGCAGTACGCTTATTAACTGACCGATAGATTCGCGATTTTGCAGGCTCATGCCATATTCAGTAGAAACTGCAGGCGGCTCAATAATGCTGGCACCGGCATCTTCCAGTTGACGCTGCAAGTCGTTATAGCGATGCACGACGAAAAAGATACTCAGCAATAAACCAATAAGGACGGTCGGTGCCAGGATCAGAATCATCATGCGTGCGCGCAGGCTGTAGTTGGTCATGGAGTTCCGTTATGGGACAATTAAGGTCACACTGTTAAATTGAGAAAGTCTCGCCAATGGCGCAATTCTACTCTGCAAAACGACGCACGACGACGCGTCAGATCATAACCGTTTCAGTCAACGACCTCGACTCTTTTGGTCAGGGCGTGGCGCGACATAACGGCAAAGCGTTATTTATTCCTGGATTACTGCCACAGGAAAACGCGGAAGTTACTGTTACTGAAGATAAAAAACAGTACGCCCGCGCTAAAGTCGTGCGCCGGTTAAGCGATAGCCCGGAACGCGAAACGCCACGCTGCCCTCATTTTGGCGTATGCGGTGGCTGTCAGCAACAACACGCCAGCGTGGATTTACAGCAGCGAAGCAAAAGTGCGGCACTCGCCCGATTAATGAAACACGAAGTCTCTGAAGTGATCGCCGATGTTCCCTGGGGCTATCGCCGTCGCGCGCGTTTAAGTTTGAACTACTTACCGAAAACACAGCAACTTCAGATGGGCTTTCGCAAAGCGGGCTCCAGTGACATTGTCGACGTTAAACAATGCCCCATTTTAGTGCCCAAACTTGAAGCATTGCTGCCCAAAGTCAGGGCATGCCTGGGCAGCTTACAAGTTATGCGCCATCTTGGTCATGTTGAACTGGTACAGGCAACCAGCGGCACGCTGATGATTTTGCGCCATACCGCACCGCTAAGTTCGGCAGATCGCGAAAAACTGGAACGCTTTTCGCATTCTGAAGGCCTGGATCTGTATCTCGCCCCCGATAGTGAGATACTCGAAACCGTCTCTGGTGAGATGCCCTGGTATGACTCAAACGGGTTGCGCTTAACTTTTAGCCCGCGCGATTTTATTCAGGTCAATGCGGGTGTGAACCAAAAAATGGTAGCGCGTGCGTTGGAATGGCTGGATGTGCAACCTGAAGATCGCGTACTGGATCTGTTCTGCGGTATGGGCAACTTTACACTGCCATTGGCGAAACAAGCAGCCAGTGTGGTCGGTGTAGAAGGTGTTCCGGCGCTGGTGGAAAAAGGCCAGCAGAATGCGCGTCTTAATGGTTTACAGAATGTGACGTTTTATCACGAAAATCTTGAAGAAGATGTCACAAAGCAGCCGTGGGCGAAAAACGGCTTCGATAAAGTGTTGCTGGACCCGGCGCGAGCAGGTGCCGCAGGTGTTATGCAGCAAATTATAAAACTGGAACCTATTCGTATAGTTTATGTATCCTGTAACCCTGCAACGCTGGCTCGGGATAGCGAAGCGTTATTAAAAGCAGGATATACCATTGCGCGACTGGCGATGCTGGATATGTTCCCACACACGGGACATCTGGAATCGATGGTACTTTTCTCGCGCGTTAAATAGTTACGATTTGCCGATTTCGGCAGGTCTGGTCCCTAAAGGAGAGGACAATGGTTGCGGTAAGAAGTGCACATATCAATAAGGCTGGTGAATTTGATCCGGAAAAATGGATCGCAAGTCTGGGTATTACCAGCCAGAAGTCGTGTGAGTGCTTAGCCGAAACCTGGGCGTATTGTCTGCAACAGACGCAGGGGCATCCGGATGCCAGTCTGTTATTGTGGCGTGGTGTTGAGATGGTGGAGATCCTCTCGACATTAAGTATGGACATTGACACGCTGCGGGCGGCGCTGCTGTTCCCTCTGGCTGATGCTAACGTAGTCAGCGAAGATGTGCTGCGTGAGAGCGTCGGTAAGTCGGTCGTTAACCTTATTCACGGCGTGCGTGATATGGCGGCGATCCGCCAGCTGAAAGCGACGCACACTGATTCTGTTTCCTCCGAACAGGTCGATAACGTTCGCCGGATGTTATTGGCGATGGTCGATGATTTTCGCTGCGTGGTCATCAAACTGGCGGAGCGTATTGCTCATCTGCGCGAAGTAAAAGATGCGCCGGAAGATGAACGCGTACTGGCGGCAAAAGAGTGCACCAATATCTACGCGCCGTTGGCGAACCGTCTTGGGATTGGGCAACTGAAATGGGAGCTGGAAGATTACTGCTTCCGTTATCTCCACCCGACCGAATACAAACGCATCGCAAAACTGCTGCATGAACGCCGTCTCGACCGCGAACACTATATCGAAGAGTTTGTCGGCCATCTGCGCGCTGAGATGAAAGCTGAAGGCGTTAAAGCTGAAGTGTATGGTCGTCCGAAACACATCTACAGTATCTGGCGCAAAATGCAGAAAAAGAACCTCGCCTTCGATGAGCTGTTTGATGTGCGTGCGGTACGTATTGTCGCCGAGCGTTTACAGGATTGTTATGCCGCACTGGGGATAGTGCACACTCACTATCGCCACCTGCCGGATGAGTTTGACGATTATGTCGCTAACCCGAAACCAAACGGTTATCAGTCTATTCATACCGTGGTTCTGGGGCCAGGTGGCAAAACCGTTGAGATCCAAATCCGCACCAAACAGATGCATGAAGATGCAGAGTTGGGTGTTGCTGCGCACTGGAAATATAAAGAGGGCGCGGCAGCTGGCGGCGCACGTTCGGGACATGAAGACCGGATTGCCTGGCTGCGTAAACTGATTGCGTGGCAGGAAGAGATGGCTGATTCCGGCGAAATGCTCGACGAAGTACGCAGCCAGGTCTTTGACGACCGGGTGTATGTCTTTACGCCGAAAGGTGATGTCGTTGATTTGCCTGCGGGATCAACGCCGCTGGACTTCGCTTACCACATCCACAGTGATGTCGGACACCGCTGCATCGGGGCAAAAATTGGCGGGCGCATTGTGCCGTTCACCTACCAGCTGCAGATGGGCGACCAGATTGAAATTATCACCCAGAAACAGCCGAACCCCAGCCGTGACTGGTTAAACCCAAACCTCGGTTACGTCACAACCAGCCGTGGGCGTTCGAAAATTCACGCCTGGTTCCGTAAACAGGACCGTGACAAAAACATTCTGGCTGGGCGGCAAATCCTTGACGACGAGCTGGAACATCTGGGGATCAGCCTGAAAGAAGCAGAAAAACATCTGCTGCCGCGTTACAACTTTAATGATGTCGACGAGTTGCTGGCGGCGATTGGTGGCGGGGATATCCGTCTCAATCAGATGGTGAACTTCCTGCAATCGCAATTTAATAAGCCGAGTGCCGAAGAGCAGGACGCCGCCGCGCTGAAGCAACTTCAGCAAAAAAGCTACACGCCGCAAAACCGCAGTAAAGATAACGGTCGCGTGGTGGTCGAAGGTGTTGGCAACCTGATGCACCACATCGCGCGCTGCTGCCAGCCGATTCCTGGAGATGAGATTGTCGGCTTCATTACCCAGGGGCGCGGTATTTCAGTACACCGCGCCGATTGCGAACAACTGGCGGAACTGCGCTCCCATGCGCCAGAACGCATTGTTGACGCGGTATGGGGTGAGAGCTACTCCGCCGGATATTCGCTGGTGGTCCGCGTGGTGGCTAATGATCGTAGTGGGTTGTTACGTGATATCACGACCATTCTCGCCAACGAGAAGGTGAACGTGCTTGGCGTTGCCAGCCGTAGCGACACCAAACAGCAACTGGCGACCATCGACATGACCATTGAGATTTACAACCTGCAAGTGCTGGGGCGCGTGCTGGGTAAACTCAACCAGGTGCCGGATGTTATCGACGCGCGTCGGTTGCACGGGAGTTAGGCCGAAATTTGCTCGTATCTACAATGTAGATTGATATATACTGTATCTACATATGATAGCGGTTTGAGGAAAGGGTTATGATCCACAGTAGCGTAAAGCGTTGGGGAAATTCACCGGCGGTGCGGATCCCGGCTACGTTAATGCAGGCGCTCAATCTGAATATTGATGATGAAGTGAAGATTGACCTGGTGGATGGCAAATTAATTATTGAGCCAGTGCGTAAAGAGCCCGTATTTACGCTTGCTGAACTGGTCAACGACATCACGCCGGAAAACCTCCACGAGAATATCGACTGGGGAGAGCCGAAAGATAAGGAAGTCTGGTAATGGTAAGCCGATACGTACCCGATATGGGCGATCTGATTTGGGTTGATTTTGACCCGACAAAAGGTAGCGAGCAAGCTGGACATCGTCCAGCTGTTGTCCTGAGTCCTTTCATGTACAACAACAAAACAGGTATGTGTCTGTGTGTTCCTTATACAACGCAATCAAAAGGATATCCGTTCGAAGTTGTTTTATCCGGTCAGGAACGTGATGGCGTAGCGTTAGCTGATCAGGTAAAAAGTATCGCCTGGCGGGCAAGAGGAGCAACGAAGAAAGGAACAGTTGCCCCAGAGGAATTACAACTCATTAAAGCCAAAATTAACGTACTGATTGGGTAGTGTTACTAACTCACTTCTATTCTGGTCACAGGTTTCCACCTGACAGACCCGCAATTTTCAGGACAATTCAATGAATCAAATCGACCGTTTGCTCACTATTATGCAGCGCCTGCGCGATCCGGAAAACGGCTGCCCGTGGGATAAAGAGCAGACATTTGCCACCATTGCGCCTTACACCCTTGAAGAAACCTACGAAGTGCTGGACGCCATCGCCCGTGAAGATTTTGACGATCTTCGCGGTGAACTGGGCGATCTGCTATTCCAGGTGGTGTTTTACGCGCAAATGGCTCAGGAAGAAGGGCGCTTTGACTTTAATGATATTTGCGCTGCTATTAGCGATAAATTAGAGCGTCGCCATCCGCATGTTTTTGCTGATAGTTCTGCCGAAAACAGTAGTGAAGTGCTTGCCCGTTGGGAGCAAATCAAAACCGAAGAGCGCGCGCAGAAAGCGCAGCATTCGGCGCTGGACGATATTCCTCGTAGTTTACCGGCTTTAATGCGTGCGCAAAAAATCCAGAAACGTTGCGCCAACGTTGGCTTCGATTGGACGACGCTTGGTCCGGTAGTCGATAAAGTCTACGAAGAGATCGACGAGGTGATGTACGAAGCGCGGCAGGCTGTTGTCGACCAGGCTAAACTGG
>NZ_CAOLGM010000012.1:0-57537 GCF_948475835.1 uncultured Escherichia sp.
TAGAAAAAGGTCTGCCAGAAGAGGTGATTCCTGATTTGGCGGAACACTTACAGGCGGGGATTGTGGTTCTGGGCACGGTAGGACGCACCGGTATTTCAGCAGCATTCCTCGGCAACACGGCGGAACAGGTGATTGATCATCTTCGCTGCGATCTGTTGGTCATTAAACCTGACCAGTATCAGACACCCGTTGAACTGGATGACGAAGAAGACGATTAACGACTCTTCAATAACTGACAAGGCCCGAGTTATCGGGCCTATTTTTTACTTACTGCTCTTCGCCGCCAAGGAAATAAATTCCCAACGGGATTGCCAGCAACACAGTAAAGACCAGGCTATAAACAAAAATCATCGATGACTGAATCACATACATTGATGTCGTCCACTCAGACAGCGGAATATTGTACTGTTCTATAACGCCGCCGATAGTCGCGCGAGTCACAACCGACGCCGCAATAATGAAAACCGCCAACAAACCAAAGAGAAATTTCTTCCCTTTCGCTGACTTCAGTTTCGCCATAATCATGATGTAATCCTTGTGCAGACAAATTTCTTGTTACCTAAACGTAACAATACCATGACATTTCACCGTTGTCTGCTCTGAAAACCTCACCTCTTAGCTGGATTTACAATCAACGCATTGATTAGTTAGCTAATGTTGCTACTTCCTTCCCTGACTATTGATGATCTGAATGAATTGTCGCGGTAAAATAGCCCCGCCAGGGGTTTCCGGCATGACGACAATTATCTGGAGGAGCCTGATAAAACAATGATCGCTGAACTGTTTACAAATAATGCGCTTAATCTGGTCATTATTTTCGGTAGCTGCGCAGCATTGATTCTGATGAGCTTTTGGTTTCGCCGCGGAAATCGTAAAAGAAAAGGTTTTTTATTCCATGCGGTGCAATTTTTAATCTACACCATAATTATCAGTGCTGTTGGTAGCATTATTAATTATGTTATAGAAAACTATAAACTCAAATTTATCACCCCAGGCGTTATCGATTTTATCTGTACGTCCCTGATTGCGGTTATTCTGACGATTAAGCTATTTTTGCTGATTAATCAGTTTGATAAACAGCAGATTAAAAAAGGTCGCGATATCACCAGTGCGCGGATTATGTCGCGCATTATCAAAATCACCATTATTGTGGTGCTTGTTCTGCTTTATGGCGAACATTTCGGCATGAGCCTTTCTGGCTTGCTGACCTTTGGTGGTATTGGTGGTCTGGCTGTCGGTATGGCCGGTAAAGATATTCTGAGTAATTTCTTTTCCGGGATCATGCTCTATTTCGACCGTCCTTTCAGTATTGGCGACTGGATCCGTTCACCGGACAGAAATATCGAAGGTACAGTAGCGGAAATTGGCTGGCGAATTACCAAAATTACGACCTTTGATAATCGTCCATTGTACGTACCGAACTCGCTGTTTTCGTCGATCAGCGTAGAAAACCCAGGACGAATGACCAACCGCCGCATTACCACGACCATTGGTTTACGTTATGAGGATGCGGCAAAAGTGGGCGTTATTGTCGAAGCCGTACGTGAGATGCTGAAAAATCACCCGGCCATCGACCAGCGACAAACCTTACTGGTTTATTTCAACCAGTTTGCCGACTCGTCATTGAATATTATGGTTTATTGCTTTACCAAAACCACGGTATGGGCTGAATGGCTTGCTGCACAGCAAGACGTTTATTTGAAGATTATCGATATTGTGCAGTCACACGGCGCGGACTTTGCCTTCCCCAGCCAGACGCTGTATATGGATAACATTACACCGCAGGAACAGGGGCGCTAAATCAGACATCACTGGCGTTATCCACAAGGGTAACGCCAGTTCCCATCACATCAATGCTTCACAATATACATAGTCCGGCTGTACGCCACATCTTCCGGGTTATTAATGGGATAACCTTTCAGCCACGGCTTGATTAATCGTCCATTGGTATATTGATAAATTGGTGCAATCGGTGCTTGCTCCATGAGGATTTTTTCTGCCGCGTTGTAATCGGCATTACGCGCTTTAACGGTATTTTCCGTCGATGCCTGGGCCAGAACTTTGTCGTATGCCGGATTGTTAAAGCGTGAAATATTTCCTGAATGCGTTGACGTTAATAATGTCAGGAAAGTGGAGGGTTCATTATAATCCCCCACCCATGAGGCGCGGATAACATCAAAATTGCCGGTGTTACGGCTATCGATATAGGTTTTCCATTCCTGATTTTGCAATTTAACATCTACGCCAAGGTTCTTTTTCCACATCGATGCTACAGCAATCGCAATTTTTTGATGGTTTTCTGAAGTGTTATACAAAAGCGTCAGCTTCAGCGGTTTTTGCGGACCATAACCAGCTGCGCTCAACAAAGTTTTTGCCTGCGCATTCAGTTCTTCCTGACTCATTTGTTCAAACGGCGAAGGTTCCGGCGTAAATCCGGCGGTAACATCTGGTGTAAAATGCCACGCTGGCTTTTCGCCCGTCCCTAATACTTTTTCGGTCATCAGGCGGCGATCTATCGTCATACTTAATGCCAGACGAACGCGCTGATCTGCCGTCGGCCCTTTTTGCGTGTTAAACGCATAATAATAGGTCCCGAGCTGCGGCGGCGTATAAACCTGCCCCGGAATATCCTTCGACAGCTTCTGATACATATTTTTCGGGAAGGATTCGGTGATATCAATATCCCCCGCGAGGTAACGCTTAGTGGCTGCGGATTCCTGATTAATTGGCAGGAAGGTCACTTTTTGCAGTACCGTTTTGGCGTTATCCCAATAATGGGTATTCGGTACCACGACCAGTTTTTCATTGACTACGCGTTCTTTAAGAACATAAGCGCCATTGCCGATCAGATTTCCGGGTTTCGTCCACTCTTTACCGCTTTCTACGTTGGCTTTTTGCACCGGGAAGAAGGCAAAGTTAGCGGTTAAATTCACAAACCACGGCAACGGTTTATCAAGCTGAATTTTCAAGGTATGGGCATCAACTGCGGTGACGCCAAGCTGGTCAGGCGTAGCTTTACCATCAATAATCGCCTGTGCGTTGTTGATTCCCGCCAGCGCGGCAAACCATGCAAATGGCGATAGCGTTTTCGGGTCCACCAGACGTTGCCAGCTGTAGACAAAATCTTGCGCCGTTACCGGTGTGCCATCCGCCCATTTTGCGTTATCGCGCAGGGTAAAAGTCCAGATACGGTTGTCATTACTTTTCCACTGAGTCGCAACGCCGGGGACAATCTCCCCTTTCTCGTTCTGATTCACCAGTCCTTCAAACAGATCGCGAATGACCTGAATCTCTGGCAGGCCCACGGCTTTAGCGGGATCCAGCGACGCAGGCTCATCTTTAATGTGGCGCACCAGCTCCTGCTTCTCTGCCAGTACTGTGCCGCTCGGAACTTCTGCAGCATACGAAAGAGAAATGCTGCTGACCAACAGCGCACAACACGTGACTGAAACAGAGTGCTTCATAAGTTTCCCTCTAACCGACATTAAAATTGATGCGTAATTATTTGTTTCGCCTTAAAGAAATGCAAACAACTTCCATCAAAAAAGTGACACAGGAAGCATAAAATGTTTTATGTATCAATATATTAAATCAGATTTAGTGTAAATAATCGACGCCAAAATGCGGTAAAGCACATAGAACACCGAACACTACGTTCAGGCTTCGCACGTTCAAACCAGTTTTCGGTATCATAATCAGCATCTGTCGCCATTGTACGAAGAATAAAAAATAACCAAAACGTTGAAAGGAACTGAGAATACGTTAAGAGAGAAATTAAATTAATGTATCAGCAAGTAGTGCTAAACAGCACCTTTATACTTCAGCCTATCTATAAATAATGAGAATGCCGAGCCAGCATGTCGACGGTGTGGATAGTACAGGTGATAACCGGGTAAATCTGGTGTGAATTTATCCAAAACACGTATCAGTTTTTTTTCTTTAATAGCCCGCTCAACCTGATCATAAGGTAGATACGCCAATCCATGCCCATCAATTGCAGCATCAATGATCAGGTCTATCGTATTCAGTAAAAGCTGACCTTCCATGCGAACACGAACTTCACGTCCACCGCGTATTAATCTCCAGCGATTTGCTGTACCCGATGTGGGAAGATACAAATTAATTGCCTGATGATCTATTAATTGTGACACTGACGTTGGAACACTTCGGCGAGAAAAATAATCCGGTGAGCCAACAATAGCCATTGGTATATCTGGCCCGATTCGAATGGCGATCATATCTTTATCCATCTCCCCACCCAGACGGACGCCTGCATCAAAACGTTCAGAAACGACATCGGTCAAACCATAATCAATGGTGAGCTGAATATCAATTTCAGGATGCGATTTCAGGAATGTGCGCATTGCTGGTAACAATATCGTTTTTGCTGCATGTTCTACAGTAGTAATACGTATTGTCCCGGATGGGCGGTTCTGCAGCTCGCTCAGGGATGCCAGGGCTGAATCTATGTCATGCAACATAGGGCCAAGAACAGACAAAAGATGCTCGCCCGCTTCAGTTGGAACAACGCTGCGCGTGGTTCGCGTCAGAAGCCGCAATCCCAATCGTTCTTCTATACGACGCACTATCTGGCTTAAAGCTGACTGCGCCATGCTCAGGCGGGCTGCTGCACGAGTGAAGCTACGCTCCTCTGCAACGACGACAAACGCCATCAGATCAGCGATTTCTTCACGCTTCATTCAGTATCTCCATGCAATCTATTAATCATTTAAATGATAGGTCTAGTCATGATTTTGGGTCTAATCAACTTAATGATCAATATCTATAGTGATATCACCAACCGTTAAAACGAACCGACAACTCCATGAGGAACGGAATGATGAATAATAAAGTCAGCTTCACTAACAGCAATAATCCAACCATCTCTTTGTCTGCAGTGATCTATTTCCCTCCAAAATTTGATGAAACCCGTCAGTATCAGGCAATTGTGGTATCTCACCCAGGTGGGGGCGTTAAAGAACAAACGGCCGGAACCTATGCCAAAAAACTGGCGGAAAAGGGATTTGTCACTATTGCTTATGACGCATCTTATCAAGGTGAAAGTGGCGGCGAGCCGCGTCAGTTAGAAAACCCATACATTCGTACTGAAGACATCAGTGCCGTGATTGATTACCTGACAACGCTTTCTTATGTCGACAATACCCGAATTGGTGCGATGGGAATTTGTGCCGGTGCAGGATATACAGCCAATGCTGCAATTCAGGATCGCCGCATCAAGGCCATCGGTACCGTTAGTGCGGTCAATATTGGTTCGATGTTCCGTAATGGTTGGGAAAACAATGTGAAATCTATTGATGCCCTGCCATACGTTGAAGCGGGTTCAAACGCCAGAACCAGCGATATTAGCAGCGGAGAATACGCCATTATGCCACTGGCACCAATGAAGGAGTCCGATGCGCCGAACGAAGAACTGCGTCAGGCCTGGGAGTATTACCACACCCCTCGCGCGCAGTATCCAACAGCACCGGGTTACGCTACTTTGCGCAGCCTTAACCAGATTATTACCTATGATGCTTACCATATGGCGGAAGTGTACCTGACTCAGCCGATGCAGATTGTGGCGGGCAGCCAGGCAGGGAGCAAATGGATGAGTGACGACCTGTACGATCGGGCATCAAGCCAGGATAAACGCTATCACATTGTTGAAGGCGCAAACCATATGGATCTTTATGACGGCAAAGCCTATGTGGCTGAAGCAATTTCAGTATTAGCTCCGTTCTTTGAGGAAACTCTGTAATGAAACATATTCAAATCCGCAATAGTGATATGGCCTGGCATATTGCTGCCAATATTCAGTTTCCACCAAATTTTGATGAGTCAAAACAGTATCCGGCGATTATCAGCGTCCATCCTTTTGGCAGTTGTAAGGAGCAGACGTCTGGCAATATCTATGGCAAAGCATTGGCTGAAAAAGGCTATCTCGTTCTCGCTTATGACGCCAGTTTCCAGGGAGAATCTGGTGGGGAGCCTCGCTGGATAGAAGATCCGACACAGCGCGTAGAGGATATTAGCCGTGTTATCGATTATGCAGTAACTCTGCCATATGTTAATGCTGAACGTATTGGCGTGCTGGGAGTGTGTGGGGGTGGTGGCTATGCCATTAATGCCGCGCTGACAGAAAAACGAATTAAAGCAGTAGTGAGTATTACGGGTGTTAATATCGGGCGTCTTTTTCGGGAAGGTTTCAGCAATTACGATCCGATTGGCGCATTGAATGCAATGGCGTCGCAACGAACCAAAGAGGCTCGTGGTGGAGAATTACAGATCAACGAATTACTTCCCGCCAGCCTGGATGCAGCAAAAGCCCATGGACTGACCGAACGCGATGTTTATGAAGCAACTGACTACTATAAAACACCACGCGGGCAACAACCGGGAGGTGCGACAAAAATGTTGTTCTCACATGCACAGAAAACGCTGGCCTGGGATGCCTTCGCATTTACTGAAGTGTTACTGACTCAGCCGGTGATGGTAGTAGTTGGTGAAAAAGTCGGTGCCTTCGGTGCTTATCGTGATGGACTGGAAGTCTATGGCCGGGCGATGGTTTCGCAGGATCGTCAGTTAGTTTCATTACCCGATTTCTCACATTATGAACTGTATGACAAACCGGAAGCAGTTCAGGAGGCGCTGGAAAAAGTTATTCCTTTTTTCAACACCCATCTGGGATAAGTTTCATGAGAAATATTATGAAAAATGTACTGATTCTTGGTGCTGGCGGTCAGATAGCCCGCCATGTGATTAATCAACTGGCAGATAAACAAACCATTAAACAAACTTTATTTGCCCGTCAGCCAGCAAAAATCCACAAACCCTATCCAACTAATAGCAAGATTATTATGGGAGATGTACTGAATCATGCAGCACTGAAGCAGGCCATGCAGGGACAGGACGTTGTGTATGCCAACCTTACGGGGGAAGATTTAGATATTCAGGCAAATTCAGTGATCGCTGCGATGAAAGCCTGTGATGTTAAACGTCTGATCTTTGTTCTTTCCCTCGGTATTTATGATGAAGTTCCAGGAAAATTTGGCGAATGGAATAATGCAGTTATTGGTGAGCCCCTAAAACCATTCCGCAGGGCTGCGGATGCAATTGAGGCTTCTGGACTGGAATATACAATTCTTCGCCCTGCCTGGCTGACTGATGAAGATATTATTGATTATGAGCTTACCTCACGCAATGAACCATTCAAAGGTACGATCGTATCACGTAAGAGTGTCGCAGCATTAATCACAGATATCATCGATAAACCTGAGAAACACATTGGTGAGAATATAGGCATCAATCAACCTGGTACTGATGGTGATAAGCCATTCTTCATGTAAATCAATTACATAACTACCATCGTACTGTACTATGTGCAGTACGATTTATTAAACTTATTAAGGTGAACTGATCAATCCGATGCGATTAACATGTGTAGAACCAGTAAGAATAAAATACGCCATGTATATAACATTACGACAATTCTAATATCTGCACATCAATGAAAATGCAAACAACTTCCGGCAAAAAAGTGATACAAGATCGATGACATAGCGTTGAAGAAAAGGATTTGATAATCCGCAAAATTTGCACAACACTGCCTGTAATACTTCCTGAACCAGAGACGATCATGACCGTAAACCGCCCACGCGCCGAACGCGGCGCATTTCCGCCCGGAACAGAACATTACGGACGTTCATTATTGGGCGCGCCGTTAATCTGGTTTCCGGCCACTGCAGCCAGTCGCGAAAGTGGTTTGATTCTGGCTGGCACTCACGGTGATGAAAACTCTTCGGTCGTCACGCTCTCCTGTGCTCTGCGGACTTTGACACCTTCTTTGCGCCGCCATCATGTGGTGCTGTGTGTGAATCCTGACGGCTGCCAGCTGGGGTTACGGGCCAATGCTAATGGTGTGGATTTAAACAGAAACTTTCCGGCGGCGAACTGGAAGGAAGGTGAAACGGTTTATCGCTGGAACAGCGCCGCTGAAGAACGTGATGTCGTATTACTGACAGGTGACAAACCTGGCTCAGAACCTGAAACCCAGGCGCTGTGCCAGCTTATACACCGCATTCAACCTGCCTGGGTGGTCTCATTCCACGATCCACTGGCCTGTATTGAAGATCCCAGACACAGCGAATTAGGCGAATGGCTGGCCCAGGCGTTTGAATTGCCTCTGGTAACCAGCGTCGGTTATGAAACGCCTGGCTCTTTCGGCAGTTGGTGTGCAGATCTCAACTTGCATTGCATCACCGCAGAGTTTCCGCCCATCTCCTCCGACGAAGCCAGCGAAAAATATCTCTTTGCGATGGCAAACTTGCTGCGCTGGCATCCTAAAGATGCAATTCGCCCGTCGTGAACTGAAGCGCCGGTTCCACATCTACCGCCAGCCAGGTCGGTCCGTCAAGATCGGCGAAACTGACCTGCGGCACCAGCGGTAAAGCGGCGCTAATGGCACGAGAGGTACACAACATGCAGCCCAGCATCAGACGAAAACCTTGTGCACGCGCTTCAGTCGCCAGCGCCAGCGCTTCCGTCAGCCCCCCGGTTTTATCGAGCTTAATGTTAACCATCTCATAGCGCCCTTTCAGCGCCTTCAGATTGCTACGAGTATGACAACTTTCATCAGCACAAATCGGTAACGGATGAATAAAATTCTCCAGTGCCGCATCGTCCTGCGCAGGAAGCGGTTGTTCAAGCATCGCAACGCCTAAATCCGCCAATAGCTGGCAACGCGCCGCCAACCCTTCTGCACGCCAGGATTCATTTGCATCAACGATCAGCGTGGCATCGGGCACAGCTGTGCGAATTGCCACCATCCGCTCACTAATAAGATGGTTATCCAGCTTCACTTTCAGTAATTTCGCGCCAGCCTGCCAGAGTGTTGATGCACTATTGGCCATCTGATCAGGCGTACCGATGACTACCGTCTGTGCAGTGATAACTGTCTCGGGAAGCGTTATGCCGATCAAATCAGCCAGCGATTGCTGCTGTTTTCGCGCGGCCAGATCCCACAATGCACAATCCAGCGCATTACGTGCTGCGCCGGCAGGGAGAATTTTTTGCAACTCCTCCCGTGTCAGCCCTTTCTCTAATTGCGACACGACGCTCATAATTTGCGCCATTACCGAGGCATCACTTTCCCCATAACGCGGATACGGCGTGCATTCGCCGGTGCCTTTAATACCCTCTTCTTCCAGTTCAACCACCACCACGCGCGCTTCACTGCGACTTCCCCGGGCAATCACAAACGGGGTATGTAAGGGCCAGGCTTCCTCGAATACCTTAACGTTTCTCATCTTTACTCCTTTTTGTCGCGGTGGTCTGCGGATTAAGCGCAAATAGCGTTTGCTGTGTTATTGACAGTTAGCATAAACTAGGTGTGACGTTAACTATATGTAAACAGGAAAGATAATCATGTCACAAACCGTTCATTTCCAGGGCAACCCGGTTACAGTCGCCAATTCCATCCCGCAGGCGGGTAGCAAAGCGCAGACTTTTACTCTCGTAGCAAAAGATCTGTCTGACGTCACCCTCGGTCAGTTTGCGGGTAAACGCAAAGTGCTGAACATTTTCCCGAGTATTGATACCGGAGTTTGCGCCGCATCAGTACGTAAGTTTAACCAACTGGCAACCGAGATCGACAACACCGTTGTGCTGTGTATCTCTGCCGATCTGCCGTTCGCCCAGTCTCGTTTCTGCGGCGCAGAAGGTCTGAACAACGTTATCACCCTCTCCACTTTCCGTAACGCTGAATTTCTGCAAGCCTTCGGTGTGGCAATTGCTGATGGCCCACTGAAAGGTCTGGCAGCGCGTGCCGTTGTGGTTATTGACGAAAATGACAATGTGATTTTCAGCCAGCTGGTGGATGAAATCACCACCGAGCCGGATTACGAAGCAGCTCTGGCTGTACTGAAAGCATAAGTTAATATGCCTGATGGTGTTGCACCATCAGGCATATTCGCGCTTACTCTTCGTTCTTCTTCTGGCTTAAGCCATATTCCCGCAACTTATTGGCAATCGCGGTATGTGAAACGCCGAGACGTTTTGCCAGTTTGCGCGTGCTGGGATAATTGCGATAAAGCTGGGTTAATACCGAGCGTTCAAAACGGCTGGTGATTTCGTCCAGCGAACCTTCCATCGCATCTTCGCCCACGGCTACCGTTGCGGCGTCATAATCCGGCAACAAAATATCCTGTGGACGCAGCTCATAACCGTCCAGTTGTGTCAGTGCGCGATAGATAGCGTTCTTTAACTGCCGCACATTTCCCGGCCACGCATATCGCGTAAGTACAGTATTCAGGTCAGCGGCCAGTTTCGGACGCGGCACGCCCTGCTCGTCGGCAAAGCGGGCGACGAACAGCTCAGTTAACGGCATGATGTCCTGCGGACAGTCACGTAGCGGCGGCAGATTGAGCGTCAACACGTTCAGACGATAATAGAGATCTTCACGGAACATGCCTTTTTGCACCAGTTCGACCAGATTCTTCTGCGTAGCGCAAATCACCCGCACATCGACATGCACCTCATGGTCTTCGCCAACCCGACGGAAAGTGCCATCATTAAGGAAACGCAGTAATTTCGCCTGCATCCGTGGTGACATTTCCCCTATTTCATCCAACAGCACCGAACCACCGTTCGCCTGCTCAAAGAATCCTTTCTTCCCTTCCGGAGCATGACCAAACAGTTCACTCTCGACCGCATCTTCCGGTATAGACGCACAGTTCAGCGCCAGGTAAGGTTTGCCCGCTCTGGGGCTTGCCTGATGGCAGGCGTAGGCAAAGAGATCTTTACCTGTACCTGTGTCACCCGTAATCAGCAGCGGCGCGCTTAGCATCGCCAGTTTCTGCGCCTGTTCGACAACATGCTTCATTTTCGGGCTGACGGCGACAATTTGACTGAAGGCGCTGACGTCCTGGGCGGCGACATTTTGCAACTGGCGGCCCATACGAATCGTTGATCGCAACATCACCACCGCACCGGTCAGGACGTGTTGATCATTTTCATCCTGAAGATAAACAGGCGTAATCTCCATCAGGAAATTCTGCCCATTAATAACGACATGCTCGTTATGGGAATCTTGCGGTTCGCTTTCCAGCCAACGTAAAAAATTAAAGCCGTTAATCAATTGTGCGGCGGTATGGTTGCGCAGGCGATCCAATTTTTGCGCAAAAAGCTGACAGCTCGCCGGGTTCGCCATATCCACTTTGCTTTTCATATCGACAGAGAGCACAGGTTCGGGCAACGCCTCCAGTAACGCGCTCAACGCCAGATGCTCACGTTCGGAAGGCATCCACGGGACAGTACGCACATCGGTAACACCTGCAATACGGCGTATTTCGGCCATCAGACTGCTGAAACTCTCAAACTCCAGTTCAGCAAAATTGAGGTAGATTCGCCCAATGGGATCAATCTCAATACCGCGTAAATCAATGCCTCTTAGCACGAGTAGATCGAGTAATTCGCGGGTCAGACCGAGTCGGTCTTCACAAAAGACTTCCAGACGCATGGGAACCTTCACCTGAAAAAAGAACAATTAATATGATGATATGACACTATTTGGATAGCAGGAAGGTTTCTGTCAACAATCATTGACACAAAGACGGAAAAACGGGCACTTCGGCGTAAAGATATCCGGTCAGCACCCGATATTGCATTATTTTTCGCTGGGCGTTTTGCCTTTTTGCAGCGTTTCTTTCACCTGACCGATAAGCTGACGACGGAAATCCCCGAGGCGAGGTTTGTCATCGTCAATCCACGGCAGCGGGCGGCAAAGCTCCATAGCTTTAATCCCGAGTCGTGCCGTCAGAAGTCCAGCACCAATTCCCTGAGCTGCGCGGGTAGACAAACGAGCAGCGAGATCTTGCGACATCCAGTCCATCCCCACTTCGCGCACCAGTTCGCTGGCTCCGGCAAAAGCGATATTCAGCAATACCAGCTTAAACAGACGCAAACGGCTGTAATACCCCAGTTCAATGCCATACAGCGTGGCGATGCGATTAATTAAACGCAGATTGCGCCAGGCGATAAACGCCATATCGACCAACGCCAGCGGGCTGACCGCAATCATCAACGTTGATTCCGCCGCCGAACGGCTGATTTCGCGCCGCGCCTGGGCATCTAAAACTGGCTGGACCAAATGCGCATACAAACTGACCACTTCACGGTCGTTTTGCGTTTCATGGATTGAGGCATACCAGCGTTGCAGCGCTGGATGAGACTGATCAATACCCGCCTGCTGCGCCAGTTTTTCGCAAAATGCGCGGCCTTTGCCCGTGCCGTGGCTGTGCAACAAATCGCGCGCTTCGTCGCGTTCATGGGCGCGCTGTCGCAAGCGCCATAAGCGCCGCCACTCTGTTACCACAGAACCTACGCCAGCGCCGATAATCAATGCCCCAGCGGCACATCCACCCAGCGCCACCCAGTCCTGAGTTTGCCAGGCATTCATTGTCCACTGTACACCCTGCCCGACAACGCTTGCGCCAAACAGAGCCAGCCCGCCCATCACCATTTTGCGCCACAGGCTGCGTTTCGGACGTAACGCTGCATCCATTACCGCTTCAACTTGCCCCTCTTCTTCAGGCGCTTCATCGAGCGTGGCCGGGGCAAAATTTTGCGCCTGATTTTCGTCAAAGGTCTGCTGCGCCCTGAATTTTGGATTCTGATCGACCTCCAGCGGACCGTCGAAATCAATACGTGGTTTTAACGGTTCGGTCATCGCAATTTATCTCCTATTAAAAATTCAAGCGCGGCATCAAGACGAATATGCGGCAGCGGTTTGTCGACATCCATCACCTGCGGGCGAAACGCTTCAAACTGGAACCCTTGCTTGTCCCAGAACGCCTGACCGGGCAAACGCGCAGGAACTTCACCGGGATAAACGGTGAGTGGCGCACCATCGCTGAGCCGGTTACCGCGCAATGCCGGAATTTTCTCGCCGTTGACGTCAATAATGCCGCTGGTGGTCGCCTGCACCGAGGCCAGCCCCAGGCAATCCATACTAATCCCTTCAAACGCCGCATTTTGCCAGGCATCCTGAATCAGTTGTTGCAGTAATGAAACCATATTGGCGTGCTGATCGATGGTCACATGGTCCGCTTTAGTGGCAGCAAACAATAGCTTATCGATAACCGGCGAAAACAAACGCCGGAACAAGGTACGCTGCCCGTAGTGGAAACTTTGCATCAGCTGCGTCAGTGCCAGACGCATATCATTAAATGCCTGTGGCCCACTGTTGAGAGGTTGCAGGCAATCAACCAGCACAATCTGGCGGTCAAAGCGCAGAAAATGATTCTTATAGAACCCCTTCACCACCTTCTCGCAGTAATAATTAAACCGCTCGCGCAGCATTCCGGCATTGGTGTGCTTATCGGCCTGCGCCAGTTTGGACTCGCCCCAGGCATCGACATCCGGCCACGGGAAGAATTGCAGCGCGGGCGCACCTGCCATATCTCCCGGCAAGACAAAGCGCCCAGGCTGAATAAAGTGCAGCCCCTGCTGTTTACAGTGGTGGAGATAATCGGTCCACGCGGCGGCAATGTCTGCCAGCCGGTTTTCGTCGGCAGGCGCTAGCGGGTCCAGCCCTTCGCACATCATTCGCCATTTGACCGACCATTCGCCGCGCTGACCATTGAGTAAGCCCGTCATCTGGCGTGACCAGCTTAAATAGTCCTGCGCCAGCATCGGCAGGTCGAGCAACCATTCGCCGGGATAATCCACAATCTCCAGATACAGCGTGGAGGTGTCCTTGAAGTGGCGTAGCAGCGAATCGTTCGATTTAAAACGTAGCGCCAGGCGGATTTCACTGACGCCGCGCGTTGGCGTCGGCCAGGCGGGAGGATCGCCATATAACTGCGCCAGTCCTTCATCATATGTGAAGCGCGGAATGCCAAAGTCACGCTGAGGAATGCGTTTTACGCCCAGCAGGCGCTCTTCACGCACCGCGCTTAACAGCGGCAAGCGTGCTCCGGCGTGAATATTGAGCAACTGATTGACCATCGCAGTGATAAACGCTGTTTTGCCGCTGCGGCTTAGTCCGGTTACGGCGAGGCGCAGATGTCTGTCGACACCCCGATTCACCAGCGCATTAAGTTCATTTTTAAGTCGCTTCATTGCTGTCCTGTGCTGCTCTGAAGACCAGAAAAAAATCATTCGTAAGGATATGAATGTGGGGGCCAGGCCATTGATTATCAACTGCCCGTGTTGTCATCGACGGGCGAACTCCATAAGATGTGCAGCATTCACGTTCGGACGGAGTTCCTGACCTATGTCCCCTACTATTTATGATATTGCCAGGGTTGCAGGCGTATCAAAATCCACCGTATCACGCGTGCTGAATAAGCAAACTAATATCTCCCCGGAAGCGCGCGAAAAAGTGTTACGGGCCATTGAAGAATTACAGTATCAGCCAAACAAGCTGGCCCGCGCGCTGACCTCTTCGGGTTTTGATGCCATTATGGTGATTTCTACCCGTTCGACCAAAACTACGGCGGGTAATCCGTTTTTCTCTGAAGTTTTGCATGCCATCACCGCCAAAGCTGAAGAGGAAGGTTTCGACGTGATCTTGCAGACGTCGCACAATCCGGCAGAAGACTTACAAAAATGTGAAAGCAAAATTAAGCAGAAAATGATTAAAGGCATTATTATGCTAAGTTCGCCAGCGGATGAGTCATTTTTTGCCCAACTTGATAAATACGATATTCCTGTCGTGGTGATTGGCAAAGTTGAAGGTCAATATGCCCATGTTTATTCTGTCGATACCGATAATTTTGGCGACAGCATTGCGTTGACCGATGCATTAATTGAAAGTGGGCATCAAAATATTGCCTGCCTGCATGCTCCGCTTGATGTCCATGTTTCAGTGGATCGGGTAAATGGTTATAAGCAGAGCCTGGCTGCGCATAATATTGCAGTGCGTGATGAATGGATTGTTGACGGCGGTTATACCCATGAAACAGCACTGCAAGCCGCGCGGGAATTATGAAGCCAGTCACCGTTGCCTGAGGCAGTGTTTGCCACTGACAGCCTGAAATTAATGAGCATTTATCGTGCGGCGGCAGAGAAAAATATTGCTATTCCGCAGCAGTTAGCGGTGGTGGGTTATAGTAATGAAACGCTGTCGTTTATTTTAACGCCTGCGCCAGGCGGTATTGATATCCCAACACAGGAGTTAGGTCAACAAAGCTGTGAGTTATTATTCCGCTTAATTTCTGGAAAACCGTCACCACAGAATATTACCGTTGCCACGCATATGACGCTGAAATAAATACCAGCTACCTTGCCTGAATGCCGGATGCGATGCTAGCGCATCTTATCCGGCCTACATTTATAGTTCGGATAAAGTACTCGTGCCGCATCCGGCAATTTAGCCCATTATCAGAACGAGTAATTTACGCCGACACCTGCATAATGGAATTTATCGCTGTCGCCTTCGTCGTGATCCTGCCACTCAAACGCGTATTCCAGCGAAACGGAAAGCCCGTTCTGGAAATCATAACCGTAAAATAAACCTACACGGTTAAAATCATGGCCTTCACGTTCAATATCATCCTGCCAGTCCCAGTTACTCCAGCGATCCAGCCCAATGCGCGTATACGGCGTCACCGAGTGGTTGCCGAGCGTCAGCAGCAAATAGGCGCGAATTTCTTGCGTAGAAAACTCACCGTTATTGCGGCTGTCGTCCATATTAAAGCCGCGCTCGAGATAATAGTTCACTCGCAAGGCAACCGTTTCGTTGAAGGTATATTGCAGGCCTGTTTCCGTTTCGACTCGGGTATCAGCGTAACCGGTCGTGTTCAGATCGTTGGCAAATTTATACATCGACAACCAACCGTTGAAACGTAAATCGTCAGTCAGTTTCACATCCCAGTCTGGCGCGATTTTCCAGCGCTGCATATTCGCCGTGTCTTTACCCGGTTCATCAACGTAGTGATAACCATAATTACGGAAACCGCCGGTCAGGCCGAAACTGAAATCATCGTTTTCGAGGAACTGATAATGCACCTCCAGCTCCGGGCGATCAAACCACGTTCCACGTTTACCCGCGCTATAATCTACCGGCCCTTCCTGATAATAGGCCAGAGCAATTCTCCACGGCCCGTTGGCGGCATTAAAATAGACTGAAGGCTCCGCCAGCCCATCCATATCTTCGCCATAACCCTCGACGTTTCCTATTTCGTACATCGCGCCGATATTAAAGTGCCAGTCGTTCTTTTCCTCGGCCTGTGCGCAGGCCATTCCCGCACACATCACCAGTGCGGTACAGGGTAATAACTTTTTCATTATTGTTCCTTGTATTATTCTGGGGGAATGCCTTCCCCCTGTATTTAGCGAAGTGCTATTTCCGTTTCTGCATCAAAGAAATGACATTTCGTCATATCAAAATGAATAGTGATATTTTCTCCTGCATGATAATCATTTAACGCACCAGCACGGACCACTAACTCGTGCCCCCCAATCGTGGTGTAGAGCATAAATTCCGCACCGGTTAATTCTGCCACGCTAATTTTGGCGGAAATGTTATTTTCCTCTTGCGCGTCCGGATGAATATCTTCCGGACGTATTCCCATCACGATGGGCTTATGCAAACTTCCCTGTGTTTTCAGAACCGCTAATTTCTCTTCGGGAATGGTTAATTTAAGCGTTTCCGTAACGAATTTATCGCCATCGATCGTGCCACGAATAAAATTCATCGCCGGTGATCCAATAAATCCGGCAACAAACATATTCGCTGGTTGGTTATAAACCGTTTTCGGCGCACCAACTTGCTGAACAATCCCATCCTTCATAATCACAATCCGCGTCGCCATGGTCATCGCTTCGGTCTGATCGTGGGTCACGTAGATCATGGTGGTATTCAGCTTCTGGTGTAGCTTGCTGATCTCTGCGCGCATTTGCACGCGCAGCTTGGCATCAAGGTTAGAGAGCGGTTCATCCATTAAAAACACGCCCGCTTCGCGCACAATCGCCCGCCCGAGCGCCACACGCTGGCGTTGCCCGCCGGAAAGCGCGCCCGGCTTGCGTTTCAGGTACTCACGCAGGCCGAGAATTTGCGCCGCCCAGTTCACCCGCTCATCAATCACCTCTTTGGCGATTTTTTGCATCTTCAGGCCAAACGCCATGTTGTCGTAAACCGTCATATGCGGATACAACGCGTAGTTCTGGAACACCATCGCTATATTGCGTGCTTTGGCTGGAACGTCATTCATTCGTTTGCCGTCGATCAACAGATCGCCGCCGCTGATCTCCTCAAGCCCGGCAATCATGCGCAGGGTGGTCGACTTACCGCAGCCCGACGGGCCGACAAACACGATGAACTCTTTATCGGCAATTTCCAGGTTGAAGTCCTTCACCACATGCACCTGGTTATCGTAGATTTTTTGAATATGTTGTAACGAAAGCTGAGCCATGTTGATTCCTTTGCTATACGTTTTGCCAGAAGGCCGATAACCGCGACCAGGTCAGAGAGTCCGTTGAAGGCAACAGTAATTGCGCCCCGGTTAAGCCCGCGCCGATCCCCACCGAGCGCATACCGCTGGCGTTAATGGCGTCAATGCCCGCCTGCGCATCTTCAATGCCGATACATGCCTGCGGCGGCACGCCCAGCCCGGCACAGGCGGCGAGAAAGATTTCCGGGTCCGGTTTCGAGTTTTTAAGTTGGGAAGCATCCGCGCAGAAGGTGAAAAACTCGCGCAGCTCCAGCGCCGCTAAAATCGTCGGCGCATTCAGGGAGACAGAAGCCAGCCCAACCGGGATCTGCTGTGCACGGAGATCTGCCAGCAAAGAGCGAATGCCGGGTAGAACAGCGCTGACCGTCAACTCGCGCAGTGAGTGGACATAGAGCAGATTTTTGCGATACGCCAGTTGCGCCCTCTCCTGCGAGTTAAAGTCGCCCTCTTTGCCCCCGTGTTGCAGAATGCGCCGCAGAGACTCATCGCGGCTGATCCCTTTTAGGGATTCGTTAAACTGCGCATCAATGCTGATGCCAATTTCAGCGGCAATCTGCTGCCACGCCTGGAAATGCAGATGCGCGGTATCGGTGATTACACCATCCAGATCGAAAATTACCCCTTGCAGTTTCATTCATCCTCCTGATGTGTGGTAGCGGTCCCATTGAAGGGCAAAATAAAATCACCCAAACAGAAAACAGATTCTTCAGCCACGGATATAAGCTGACCGTTCAAACGCAGTGAAACGGGCGCAGAAGTTCGAATCGCAATACGCTGCGCGTCAAGAGTGACCTGTAATTCGCAGCCCTGCCAGAACAGAGGGAAAGACAACTGTTGCCACTGCTCAGGTAACGCCGGATTGAGATGCAATTCACCGTCACGCACGCTCACCCCGGCAAAACCCTGAATCGCCCCCAGCCAGATAGCGCCAGTTGCGGCAGCATGGATACCATCATCACAACTATGCGGATCAGCACCAAGATCGATTTCAGTCCCCTCGCGCCAGAACTGATAACTTTGGGTCAGCAGGCCACAGCGTGCGGCAACAATGCCGTGGATTGCTTTACTTAATGACGAGTCGTGAATAGTGCGCGGTTCATAAAATTGCAGATTGGCAAGACACGATGCCACTGAGAACTGCTCCGGCAGCATGTAATTGAGCATCACCACATCAGCTTGTTTGAGGATTTGCATCTCGTTCACTTCTGCGCGTGAATAATCCAGCAGAATGGTTTGCTTCCCCGCCGCCGCTTTGTATTTCGCCAGATTAATCGCCGGCTTAGCCATAAACGAATCATCCTGCGGCAAAACGCCGTCGGGCTGAATTTCTGGCAGCCGCAGTTCTTTAAGGAACATTTCGGCGCGATGGATAAACGCATCGTCGCTACAGCCAAACTGGCGGGCAATACTCAGCGCCTGCTGGACGTTGTAATACGCCATATAGCTGGTGAAGGCGTTATTATTGACATGTTCGGTATATTCGTCAGGCCCAATAACATCATGAATTTCCAGACGGTCGTTAACCCTCACCGCGCGGCTAATCCAGAACTTTGCAGTTTCCAGAAGTAGCGCCATGCCTTCATGCGCAATGAAACTTTCATCCCCCGTGGTCTGCCAGTATTGAATAACCGCCCAGGCGATATCGGCCACCAGATGATGTTCCGCCTGCGCCGAGGCCACTTTTTGCCGCAGCCCGGTGCGAATGTTAATGGCGGCAAATTCCGGCGTCTCTTCTTCGCCGCTGCGCGCGCTTTCCCACGGAAATAGCGCGCCCTGCCAGCCGTTGCGTCGCGCTTTCTCCTGCGCGCCTGGCAAGTTGTGCCAGCGATAACGCAGTAAACTTCGGGCAACCGTCGGATCGCTAAACAGATGAAACGGTAACAAAAATACTTCTGTATCCCAGAAAACGTGGCCTTTGTAGCCTTCGCCGGTTAAGCCTTTTGCCGCAATGCTGCTGCGCTCGTCGTGGGCAGGCGTCATGATGCGCAGATGATAAAGCGCATAATCTAACGCTTGCTGATCGTGCGCTTCGCCGCCATTTACCGTGATACGACGTTTCTGCCACCATTGACGCCAGTTTTCTGTTGATACTGCAAGAAGTTGGTCGTAACTCTGCTGCGCGCACATTTCAAGCTGGCGAAGCGACGCGCTGCCCCACTCGTCTAAAACGGCTTGCCTGTCATCCCGCCAGTCGATCCACACCAGTTTTTGCAACGTCACTGTCTCGCCTGCATGAAGCTGCGCACTGGTATGTTGCTGCAAACGGCGCTCTTTGGCGGTATAGCATTGCTGCACATCACCGCTCACCATACAGCAACAGCTGATGGCCACATCACTGCGTCCATCCTGGGTGGTGTAGATCCCCTGCATCAGATGCTGACCAAACACCCGCACCTGGGTTTCGTCGAGATGTTGGCGACCGTGGTTGGTTTGCGTGGCGCCGATACCTGTTGAAATCAGCACTGACGCGTCGGCGTCCAGTGGCGTAATAGTGATTTCCAGCACAATGAGCGGCAGTTGGTCTGCCGAAACAAAGCGACGGCTGGCGATGGTGTAACCTGTGCCGTTGCTGGTACGCCAGACAACGCTACGGCGTAATTCTCCACTGGCAAAGTCAAGTTCACGCTGCCAGGCTTCGCGGGATAACGAGAAAACCTCACCATTTATGGCAATCTCCATCCCCAAGATATCAGGCAGGTTCACCAGTTCGTTGATTTCACCTTTTCCCGCCCGATGATACAGCCCCGCCAGATACATCCCTCGCGTCTGGCGCGTGTAATCTTCTTCATGGCTGGCGCGAAGCCCAAGATAGCCGTTCCCCTGCGCCATCAGCGATGCATACTTGTTCAGGGTATGCTGGCTGAAATGGGGTTCTGATAACGTTACTGGCCTGGTCATAATTCCACACGCGTCCCTGTTTCTGCGGATTGATACAACGCCGCCACCAGTTGCTGGATGATGTACCCCTGCTCGGCGTCGGCTATCATCACGGGCTTGCCCTGTACGTGATTGATAAAGGCTTCCATGCTGCGCAAATGGCGGTTGTCGTCTGCCAGTTCCCGTTGCATCAGCGTCATTAATTCACCGTTGTTATCGGTGTAGATATGTGCTGGAAACAGCGTCGCACCGGCTTTATCACCACAAAAGCTGACGTTCATAATCGACTGTTCGCGGATGTTGAGTGCAAATGACGTTTCCAGCCACAGAATGCCGCCGTTATGAAATTCAATGGTGCCAAATAACGAATCTTCGACGCTGTAAGTTGCCGGATCCCACTCGCCAAATTGACCGCAGCTCTTTTGCGTGCCGATCTTTTGAAAGCTATGCGCATTCACGCTTTTCACCGCCGGAAAGCCCAGCACATACATCGCCGCATCCAGCATATGAATGCCGATGTCGATAAGCGGGCCACCACCCTGCAGTTCTTTATTGGTAAAGACACCCCAGCCGGGAACGCCGCAGCGACGCAGGGCGCGGGCGGTGGTAACGTAAATCTCTCCCAAAACGCCGTTGGTCACCTGTTCACGCAGCTGTTGCGTATCGAGCGCAAAACGGTGGTGAAAGTCGTAGGCCAGCACCTTGCCCAGTTTGCGCGCGGTATCGCACATTTCCCGCGCCTGTTCTGGCGTCATGGCGGGCGGTTTTTCGCACATCACATGGCAGCCCGCTTCCAGTGCCATCAGGGTATGTTCGTAATGAAAACGGTTAGGTGAGCAGACGCTAACCACATCAGGTTTCACCGCCAGCAGCATGGCCTGCGGATCGTCCCACACGGATGCATTACCGTATTTATCTGCCAGCGCCTGCGCCTGGGAAAGGCGGCTGTCACAGACAGCCACCAGTTCCAGATCGTTGCGGGTGCAGTAGTACGAAGCATGAACCTTATCCGCCACCTGGCCTGCGCCTATTATCGCGACCCGCAGCGGAGAGCTTGTCATTGCACTTTTCACAAAGACCTCTTAGCAGGTACGCAACCAGGCCAACGAATCACGGTACGCCTGGGCAGGATCTTCCGCCCGGATACGCCCTTCGTACACTACATAGCCCTGATAGTTATCCGCGCGCAGCTGTTCAAACAGCGCGTGGAAATCCAGGGTGCCGCTGCCCGGCTGGTAGCGATGGTTATCCGCAATATGCACATGACCGAGCAGGTCGCGGTTGTCATGCAGCGCCTGCGCCAGGTTATCTTCTTCGATATTCATGTGATAGAAATCGCCGATAATCTGTACATGTTTAAGATCGTTTTCGACGATGTAACGGCGGGCATCGGCGAGGGTGTTGATCATATGATCCTGATAGCGGTTTAACGGTTCGAGATACACCACGGTTCCGGTACGCGCGGCGACCTGTTCCAGTACGTGCAGGGAATCACTCACCATTTTGCGGTCGCCGTCCAGGCTACGCGGCGAGGTCATCGGCGGTAAGCGGAAGGTAAACATGCCCCACGCTGCCGGAACGACGATACCTTTACCCCCCACTTCTGCCAGCGCTTCGAGAATGCGTTCGATCTGCTTTAAGCCATTAAGACGACGCTCTTCGATAAAGTCGCCAATCCAACCGTCATAGCCACCGCAGGCGGTGGTCACCGGTAAACCGGTTTCTTTGATTGCTGCTTTGACTTCTTCGAGATTGTTGACCAGCAGTTTGCCGTCAATCTCAAAACCATCGAAGCCCATCTCTTTGATATAACGAAATTTCTCCAGAATGTTTTCCGGAAAGAATGCCTGATTCTGTGTGCCTATTTTCATTTTTTCATTCCTTTGAATTAAAACGTAACGCCCATTTTGATGCTCTGTTCCGGATGCTGATCGACATACTGCATGTAGCTTTCCGGGCTATTGGCAAAGGTCACTACCGGGTCGATTAAATCTTCGCAATTGAGATAACCGTTCATCAGCAGTTCCCAGCAGGTTTCTTCAATACGCTTAC
Source organism: uncultured Escherichia sp. (assembly GCF_948475835.1). NCBI lineage: Bacteria > Pseudomonadati > Pseudomonadota > Gammaproteobacteria > Enterobacterales > Enterobacteriaceae > Escherichia > uncultured Escherichia sp. Next base: position 22,383 of record NZ_CAOLGM010000012.1, read on the forward strand.
GGCTCCAGCGCGGATAATCCGGGTTCGGTTCGCTGCACGCGCGGGAGAAAACAATTTTGGCGTTATTGAAATGCGCTTCGCGTCCGAGGTTAAAACCTTCAGCAAATGGTTTGGCAAACGCGACATAAGAGATGGTGCCGCCATAAGCAAGGCCACGCAGCGCCGATTGCAGCGCGTCGGCGTAACCGCTGGTTTCGATAATCACATCGGCACCCTGCTTGCCGGTCAGCGTTTTGATCTCTTTTCCTACGTCAGTGCCAATGGGGTTAAGGCAGAAATCCGCGCCGTGGCGACGGGCAATATCACAGCGATGGGCGATAGGATCGACGCCAATCACCACCGACGCGCCAGCGCGTTTCGCCAGTTGAATGGCAATTTGACCAATCGCGCCAAGCCCTACCACCACAACAAAATCACCCACGCGCACGTTGGCATCGCGCACGCCGCTCATGGCAAACTGCGCCGGGTCGTAACAAACGGCGTTTTTCCACGAGCTGCCTTGCGGCATTTTGCGCAGCTTGTAGTTATTCACCGCGTTAATGATGACCGTCTCGGAGAGCGGGCCGTAGCCGCATACGCTGTCGCCCACCGCGTAGTCGGTAACGTCGCTGCCGCACTCGATAATGTCGCCAACCACCATGTTGCCAAGCTGGAATTTGCCAAACTCAATGCCGCGCGGCGCATCTGCCGGACGCGGAGTGAACATCTGCCATTCGCCGTTAAAGTCTTCATCGATAAACGGGCTGGCGGCGCGGAAGTCGACCACTTCCGTTCCGTGTTTCGGTGCGCCGAAACGCACGCGGATTTTCACTTCATTGGCTAAAATCGCCCGATCTTCATACTCAACCAGCGCAGCAACACGCGGTGCTGTGGCTACTAACTTTTTCATTTAAAACTCCTTGTAAAGAAACTGGCCGCTTTAGCCCTTCACGCCACCGGCGGTCAAACCACTCTTAATAAAACGTTCCGAAAGCGCATACATAATCACCACCGGCAATGCGGTCACCAGTGAGGCCGCCATCATCCGTCCCCAGATGTAATCTGGCGTACTGAACAGCGCGTTCAGGCCCACCGGTAAGGTGAAATTGCTGGCGCTGGAGAGGAAGATCGACGCAAACAGATAGTCGTTCCACGCCACCATAAAGCAGTAGACGAACACGGATATCAGCCCGGACATCGCCAACGGCACGGTGATGCGGAAGATAATTTGCAGACGGTTGAGGCCATCCATCATCGCCGCTTCTTCGATCTCATCGGGGATGGTGTCGAAGTAGCTTTTCAGCATAAACACGGCGGTGGGCAGAGTTTGCGTCACCATGGTGATGATCAGCGCCATCTCAGTGTCGTAAATGCCCAGCGCGGTGATGATTTTGAACAGCGGCACCACCAGCAAAATGCCAGAGAACATATACACCGTGTAAAAGTTGGCGTTGATGGTCATCCGACCTTTAAAGCGCAGGCGGGAAAGCGCGTAAGCCCCAAGAATGCCGAGGAATACCGCCACCACGGATGAAACCACAGACACCACCAGACTGTTACGGAAGTAGTCGACAAACGGGAAAATCATCGGGTTAAAAATGTCGACGTAATGCTCCAGCGTCCACTGCTGCGGCAGCAGCGTAGGATGCAGTGAGATCGCCTCTTTCGCGCCCTTGAACGAGGTCATCAGCATCACAAAAAATGGAAACAGCGTGATGATGAGAAACAGCGCCAGCCCGCAGTAAAAACCGATGCGACTGAGTGTGCGTTTATTTGTTGCCATTGAGGTTCACCCGTTTCCTGGTCAGCAGAATGACAGCGAAAATAATGATGAAGAGCACCACCGAGATCGCCGCCGCTTTTCCTAAATCATTAAAGGCAAAGGCGGTTTTGTAGAGATATACACCGAGAATATCGACCTTGGTCGTCAGCAAATAAACATCCGCGAACATGTAGAACATCCAGATGGTGCGCAGGGTCACCACCGTCGCCAGGACCGGCATAATCGCGGGCAGCGTGACGATACGAAACCGTTGCCAGGCATTAGCGCCATCCATCTCTGCCGCTTCGTACAGCGATTTGTCGATGGTCTGCAAAATCGCCAGAAACGAGATAAAGGCATACGGGAAGTAGCGCCAGATGGCGAACAGCACCACCAGCACAAAGCTACTGCCCGGATTATCGAACCACAGCGGTGCCTGCTCATAGAGATGCAGAAGATCGACGCCGAGGTAGTTCACAATGCCGTAGCCGTTGTTGAACATGTATTTCCAGGCAAACACCAGCGAAATGGACGGCGTTACGTAGGAGAGGATCACCAGCGAACGCGCGGTTTTGCGCAGGCGGAACTCGCGGTTGAAAAACATCGCCACTGCCAGCCCGAGCACGGTGCTGCCCGCCACCACCAGCGCGGTATACCAGACCGTCATCCACAGCGAGTGCCAGAAGCCGGGATCGGAGAGGATACGCACATAGTTACTCACCCCAACAAAGGTTGACTCGATGTTGGGATTGAGCGGCAGACGTAAAAAACTGATTTCGATATTCGACACCATTGGCCAGGCCACCAGACCACCCAGCAGTAATAAGCTGGGCGCGAGAAGCAGCAGCGCAAAGGGCATATCGGAACGACCTGAAAAAAGCCTGTTCATTGCGGATTCCTGTCCTGGGTTTAGTGCTGTTCGATCAGTTCATCCAGCTTTTTCTGGCTCGCTTGCAGCGTGCCAGGGAGATCGGCTTTACCCACGGTGACGTTATGCACCATGGAGCTCACCACGCCAGAACCCGTCACATCACCCATGCGGGTAAAGTTTTTATCCCCTACTGCACCAAAGACCTGAATATTTGGCAGTTCACCGATTAGCTGATTCGGTAGTTCACCCAGCGCCTTAATAACGTCGTTGTCTTTCCAGGTGGCGGTAGTGACAACCGCTTTATTCACCGGCAGCGCAGCACCTGGCGACATCATCACCCAGTCGGCAATGTTGTCTGCCTGCTCCATAAAGGTGACAAATTTTTCAGCTGCTTCCGTCTCTTCGGTCTTTTGCCCGGCGGTAATGGTCAGCGAGGTCAACATGCCGTAGACCGCAGAGTTTTTCTCGGTTGGCACCACGAAACCGACGTTTTTCGGGTCGCCTTCTTTAATCACAGCCGGAAGGATATAGGTGGAGTAAATCGCCATCGGCGCGGTGCCGTTCATAAAGGCGTCTTTCACTTCCATGATGTCGTTAGAACCCGGCATAGTGTTGGCAGCAAGGTCGCGGTAATAGGTCAGTGCCTGCATCATCTCTGGTGTATCAAGGGTGATTTTGCCTTCGGCGTTAAAGACGTTAGCCTGGTTGGATAACGCAAACTGGGAGAAGGATTGTTCCGTCAACACGCTTTCTGCTGTAGGCAGCGCAATGCCGTATTTTTTATTCGCCGGGTCATTCAGTTTCTGTGCAACGTCCAGCAGCTGTTGCCAGTTTTTCGGCTCCTCAAGCCCCGCTTTTGCCAGCACATCTTTGCGATACCAGATACCGCCAATCCAGGCGCTGACAGGAACACCGGTCCATGCGCTACCATCTTCGGTACGCACAATACGCAGTACGCCATCGTAAAACGCGCCTTCACCAACGTTGCTGATGACTGTGGCAACCGCTTTGCGATCGATAAGCTGCTCTTTGTCCATCACTTTGGCGTAGTCATGGCTGGTTTCGATCACTTCCGGCAGCGAACCGCTACGTGAAAGAGTAATGACTTTAGTGTTATAGGCATCTTCTTCCACGGGCACTTGCTTAACGGTGATGCCAGGGTTTTCTTTTTCAAAACGGGCAATCAATTTACTGATAACGGCCTGGCGCTCCTGCTCCACCGAAGAATGCATAAATTCGATGGATACATTCGTTTTATTTTCTTCTTTACAGCCTGAAATCAGGGCGCAGGAAACCAGTGCTGATAACAGCACGATTTTTGATTTAATCATGAGATGTTCCTTTTTATTTAATCCACATAACCTGCCAGGGGCGCAGCGTTATTTCATTACCCAATATATCAACTTCACTAATCAGATCCCGACCATGCAGATTAGTAATATTTACATGCTGAATATTTTTACTGACATTAAACAATCCAGTCAGACAATTACCATCAGCGTTACTTCTTTGAATACGCATTACGGATGAATTAATCGTATCGATGGTAAAATTATTATCCGGATGAAACTCGTTATGGCTGCGACGAAGTGTAATTAAACGCGACAACTCATGATATACCGCATGCCTTAATGTAGCTTCATCGTTCAGTTCTCGGGTTATCTCTTTACTGTGATATTTTTTACGGTTAATCGCACGGTTATATCCGAGTTTTTCGACACCTGCGTAATCATTACGCGAGCCAAGAATACTTTGAATATATATCGCTGGCACACCGGGGAAACTTAACAAAATCGCATGGGCGAGAATAAACCTGGCGCAACGTTCTTCATCGCTACTCTCACGGCGGCTTAACGCATCCATATAGGTCACATTTATTTCATACGGACTGCGTGTACCGTCGGGATTATTTTTCCAGTTTACTAATGCACCTTCCTGCTGTAACGCCTCGACCAGCTCTAATATTTCGCTTTCAGGCAACAAGCCCCGTAGCGGGTTTAGCCCGATGCCATCGTGAGAGGCGAGGAAGTTAAACCAGGTGGTGTTGCTGGAAGGTAGTGTCAGGTTTTGCGCCCACGCACAAAGCGCCTCAACGTTCTGTTTTTGCACCGCATGCAGCACCAGTGGCGGCAGCGAGAACTGGTACACCATATGTGCTTCGTCATCGCCTGCGCCAAAGTAAGCAATGTTGTCTTTATGCGGAACATTGGTCTCGGTAATGATCACTGTACCTGGCGCAACGTTATCAATAATCGACCGTAACAGTTTGATAATCAGATGTGTTTTTTCCAGATGGATGCAGCTTTTTCCCGGCTCTTTCCACATAAAGCCAACGGCATCCAGGCGGACATACTCAGCACCTTTCGCAAGGTAACAGAGTAAAACATCCACCATCGCCAGCAACACTTCAGGGCTACGGTAATTCAGGTCAATTTGATCGTCACTAAAGGTGGTCCATAAATGGCGCGTTGAATGATCGCGCATCTGGAATGGCGTTAATAACGGTAACGCACGCGGGCGAGTGACGGCGCTGAGATCGGTTTGCGGGTCAACGGCAATAAAAAAATCTTCAAAACCTGGATGCTGTTGTAAATAGTTTTTAAACCATTCACTTTTTGCCGACATATGGTTGCAGACAAAATCAAACATTAAATGACTGCATTCACCGAGTTGCTGAATATCCTGCCACTCCCCCGCTTCACTGGCGACCTGATGATAATCAATTACCGAAAAGCCATCATCAGATGACCATGGATAAAACGGCAACAAATGAACATGTGAAAAAATGCTTTGCAGCCATTGATGGTAAAACATGATTAAATGTGGGTAATGGTTTTAAATCATTGCTGTGAAATTGATCGGCATAGGTAATTAACACGACATCACTTTCATCCCAGTGTTTTTTACGTCGCTGTGTAATTAATCGTTTCGCACTCTCAAGACGCGTTACAAGTTTCTGTAAATGAGTTGCGGTAAATGTTCCACCGTAGATTTCGTCCAGGTAATCCGTAATTTTCTGTTTCATGTTGCCTTTCCGTGGTAGCGGTCCCATGAAACGAGAGACTACTCCGCAGAAAATAAACTGTCAATTGAGCACAAGGGTTTTAGTCACGCAGAAAATCATTTTTTACCAGGGAAAAAGCGTATTTGTGAGCTGACGCAAATAATCTATGGGGATGTAAATAAGGTGTGACAGAAAAAAAAACGGCGCATAAGCGCCGCTCATGGTGAATTCTTTTAACCTTTGACCTTCGGCATTGCGATGTCTTTCAGGCCACCGGCGTTCTCAACGTGGGTATATCCCATCTCGCTAAGGATCTCTTTTGCTTGCCCTGACTGGCGTCCGGCATTGCAATACACTTTCACGGTGTCGTTTTTATCCGGAACGGCGGTGGCAATGCGCTCTTTCACTTCCTTCAGGGGAATATTGATGGCCCCCTGAACGTGCTCTTGCTGATACTGCTCTGGAACACGAACATCGATCCAGTGTTCAGCGGCGAAAACGGGCAGTGAAAACACCAGTGCCAGAGCAAGTAAGCCTTTTTTAAACATGTAAGCGTCCTTCTATGGATGAAAATTGCCATCCATTATACGCCTGAGATTTAACAATTTTTGCGAAACTCCCCTCACCTTTTATAACGCTGTGCCAGTTTATTAGCAGCCCGACTTAACAGCGGTTCCAGCGCCACAGCCAGCAACATTTTCAGCGGTCGGCGAGCAACTGATTTTATCGCCCAGCCCGCCACACCCGCCGGGCCATAGCGCAGTGCGGTAAGAAGTACCAGCTTGCCTGCTAATTTGAAACCAGGCTTTACCTTTTGCCCGGCCTGTTGCCAGCGAGTATTCATAACTTTCCTCACAGTTGACGGAAACGGCTACGTAACGTGAAAGTATCGGAAGTGACATAACGTTCCATCTCGCGTAAACGCGTTTCACTTGCCGCCAGTTCACGGTCGACTTCATCCAGCAATTCGCTGCTGGAAGGTAGCTGCTCACCAAAGGCCATGTTGTCCGGCATTGGATCAAGCGCAAATGACAAAATGATGTAAGCAACCAGGGTAAACAGCGCCAGACCGAAGAAAATCGACAGCACCACCAGGATACGCACCAGTTTTACCGGTACATCAAAATAGTTGGCAATCCCGGCGCAGACGCCGCGGACCATGCCCTGCTGTGGAATACGCCATAATTTTTTATTGAGATTAATGCCCGCCATTAGCGATCCCTCCAGTTCGGATGTTCTGCATCAAGAATAGATTCCAGCGCCTGAATACGTTCGCGCATCCGTTTTGCTTCATCAGCCAGTTGCGCTAATCGCTGCTGCTCACTTTGCGACAATTCACTGCGACCAGAACGATTGCTGTAATGCAGCCATAACCAGATCGGTAAAACAAACAGCACAAAAATGGTTAACGGAATAGCCAGAAATAGCGCGCCCATAAGTACTCCTTAGACGATGAGCGGCGGCGCGTTCGGACGCCGCCTGGATGTTATTATTGATTGTCTTGCTTCATTTTGGCTTTTAATTGTGCCAGTTGTTCGCTGATTGCATCATCGGCTTTCAGTTCGGCAAACTGATCGTCCAGCGATTTTTGTTTACCGAAGCTGTGGCTTTCTGCTTCCGCTTCCATCTGGTCAATACGACGTTCGAAAGATTCGAAACGAGCCATTGCTTCATCCAGTTTGCCACTGTCCAGCTGACGACGCACATCGCGCGACGAGTTTGCCGCCTGATGACGTAACATCAATGCCTGCTGGCGAGCGCGTGTTTCGCTCAATTTGTTTTCCAGCTCGCCAATCTCTTTCTTCATGCGTGCCAGCGTATCGTCCACCAGCGTCACTTCATGTTCCAGGGACTTAATCAGATCGGTCAGTTTCTGTTTTTCAATTAACGCTGCACGTGCCAGATCCTCTCTCTCTTTCAGCAGCGCCAGTTCGGCTTTTTCCTGCCATTCAACTTCACGCGCCGACGCTTGTTCAATACGGCGAGTCAGCTGTTTCTTTTCTGCCAACGCGCGCGCCGAAGTAGAACGTACTTCAACCAGTGTATCTTCCATCTCCTGGATCATCAGACGAACCAGTTTCTGTGGATCTTCCGCTTTCTCTAACAGAGCGTTGATGTTGGCATTCACGATGTCGGCAAAGCGAGAAAAAATACCCATAATGTTGTCCTCTTGATTTCTGCGTTCAGGATTGTCCTGCTGAACTGTTAATACAATTTGCGTGCCAATTTTTTATCTTTTTGATTTATAAAGATCTGATTGAAGAATCAACAGCAACATGCCAGGATGAGTTAGCGAATTACACTAACAAGTGGCGAATTTCATCATGGCAGAATACAAAGATAATTTACTTGGTGAGGCGAACAGCTTTCTCGAAGTGCTGGAACAGGTTTCGCATCTCGCACCGCTGGACAAACCGGTGCTCATCATCGGCGAACGCGGCACCGGTAAAGAGCTGATTGCCAGCCGCCTGCATTATCTCTCCTCCCGTTGGCAAGGGCCGTTTATTTCCCTTAACTGCGCGGCGTTAAATGAAAATCTGCTGGATTCCGAACTGTTTGGTCACGAAGCGGGGGCGTTTACCGGTGCGCAAAAACGTCATCCAGGGAGATTTGAACGTGCCGACGGCGGTACGCTATTTCTTGATGAACTCGCTACGGCACCGATGATGGTGCAGGAGAAATTATTGCGCGTGATTGAGTACGGTGAACTGGAGCGCGTTGGCGGCAGCCAGCCATTGCAGGTGAATGTGCGGTTGGTATGCGCGACGAATGCCGATCTCCCGGCGATGGTCAATGAAGGCACTTTTCGCGCTGACCTGCTCGACCGACTGGCTTTTGATGTTGTACAACTGCCACCACTGCGCGAGCGCGAAAGCGACATAATGTTGATGGCAGAACACTTTGCCATCCAGATGTGTCGGGAAATCAAGCTGCCTCTGTTCCCGGGGTTTACGGAGCGCGCCAGAGAAACATTGCTGAATTATCGTTGGCCGGGAAATATTCGTGAATTGAAAAACGTGGTGGAACGTTCAGTGTATCGCCACGGCACCAGCGATTATCCGCTTGATGACATCATTATTGATCCCTTTAAACGGCGTCCGCCTGAAGACGCTATCGCCGTTTCAGAAACCACCTCGCTTCCAACACTGCCGCTGGATTTACGTGAGTTTCAGATGCAGCAGGAAAAAGAGTTGCTGCAACTCAGTTTGCAACAAGGGAAATATAACCAGAAGCGCGCGGCTGAATTACTGGGGTTAACTTATCATCAGTTCCGCGCGTTGTTGAAAAAGCACCAGATTTAGCGAAGTTGAGCAATACAACTTGCCGGATGCGGCGTGAATGCTTTATTCGGCATACATAATCAATACGTCGTTTGCAGGCCTGATAAGCGCAGCGCATCAGACATTATTGCGTTGGGCTATTAATCGCTCAGCGCATCCTGCAAAATTTTCATTGCCGCATCGAATTGCGCATCCGGGATGGTCAGCGGATACAGGAAGCGAATCACGTTGCCGTATGCGCCACAGGTCAGCAGGAGCAGCCCCTGCGCCAGCGCGCGTTGCTGGATTTTCTGTGCAATCGCCGCTGACGGCTCGCCCGTTTGCGGATCGTTAAACTCTACCGCAATCATCGACCCCAGGCCGCGTACCGCAGCAATGGCCGGAACGCTTTCTTTGGCATCAATCAACGTGTTTTTAAGACGCTGGCCCAGTTGATTCGCGCGTTCGCAGAGTGATTCTTTGTCGATAATATTGAGCACCGCGTGCGCGGCAGCCACCGCCAGCGGGTTACCGGCGTAGGTGCCGCCAAGCCCGCCCGGCGCGGGTGCGTCCATAATATTCGCGTTACCGACCACGCCCGAAAGCGGCATCCCGCCCGCGAGGCTTTTCGCCATCGTCATTAAATCCGGCTTATCGGCGTAATGATCCATGGCAAACAGCTTACCGGTACGCGCAAAGCCGCTTTGCACTTCATCAGCAATCATCACAATACCGTGCTCGTCGCACAGGCGGCGAATAGCGGCAACCAGCTCTTTTGGCGCAACGTTGAAACCGCCCTCGCCCTGCACCGGTTCGAAAATAATCGCCGCCACCTGCTTCGCTTCGATGTCTGATTTAAACAAGCGTTCGATGGCGTCGAGGGAGTCCTGTGTTGAAATGCCGTGTAAATCTGACGGATAAGGTACGTGATACACCGAACCAGGGAACGGGCCGAAGCCGATTTTGTACGGCGCAACTTTTCCGGTCAGCGCCATGGTCATATACGTACGACCGTGAAAGCCGCCGCTAAACGCAATCACGCCAGGGCGTCCGGTATGGGCGCGAGCAATTTTCACCGCGTTTTCCACCGCTTCCGCACCGGTGGTGAAGAACGCGGTTTTGGCCTGCCCGCTCACCGGGGCAAGGGCGTTGATTTTCTCCGCCAGGGTGACGTAGCTTTCATACGGCACAATCTGATACGCGGTGTGGGTAAACTGTTGCAGTTGCTGCTCCACCGCCGCGACCAGATCAGGGTGGCGATGTCCGGTATTCAGCACCGCAATGCCTGCGGCGAAATCGATGTACTCGTTGCCCTCAACATCCTTCAGCGTGGCGTTTTCAGCCGACTGGGCGAAGAAGTTACACATCACGCCAACCCCGCGCGGGGTGGCAGAAAGACGACGCTGATGGAATTCATTGTTGCTCATGTTTCACACCTTTTGACTCTTCACGGTTAATCGGAAATTAAACGCCCAGACGATCGCGCAGGCTGTAATACGCCGCGCCCATCGCGGTAAACGGCACACGCAGCGTGCGCCCGCCGGGGAACGGGTAATGCGGCAGATTGGCGAAGGCATCGAAACGTTCGGCGTCGCCGCGCAGCAGTTCGGCAATCAAACGTCCGGCTAGATGAGTACAGGTCACGCCGTGGCCGCTGTAGCCCTGCATGTAATAGATGTTGGTATCGAGGCGACCAAACTGCGGCATACGCGACAGGGTCAGCAGGAAGTTGCCCGTCCAGCGGTAATCAATTTTCACGCCCTTCAGCTGCGGGAAGGTTTTCAGCAGTTTCGGCACCACAAGGCGCTCAACGTCATCCGGGGCGCGCGCGCCGTAGACCACGCCGCCGCCGTACAGCAGGCGGTTGTCGGCGGTAAGACGGTAGTAATCAAGCAGATAGTTACAGTCTTCCACACAGTAGTTTTTCGGGATCAGCGAACGGGCTAAATCTTCCGACAGCCGTTCGGTGGTGATCACCTGCGTGCCGCACGGCATGCTGCGTTTCGCCAGTTCCGGCTCTACTTTATCGCCCAGATACGCATTCCCGGCGACAATCACATACTTCGCCGTCACCTGACCTTTGGCAGTTCGCACAACGGCTGGCGTGGTGTGCTGGATCTGCGTCACGGCAGAAAGTTCATACACGCGCCCGCCGTTGAGGCGGATGGCGTCCGCTTCGCCAATGGCGAGGTTTAGCGGATGAATATGCCCACCGCTGTGATCCAGCAGCGCACCAGTGTAGCGATCGCTGGCGACCTCGCGGCGAATAGCGTTGGCGTCCAGCAGCTCCAGCTGTTTATTGCCGTAGCGTTCCCAGTTCTCTTTCTGCTCTTCGAGTGTGGCGAGTTGTTTATCATTCATCGCCACAAACAGACCGCCGGGACGATAGTCGCAGTCAATCTGATAACGTTTGATACGTTCGCGGATGATCTCGCCACCCTCGAACATCATGCTGCCGAGCATACGGGCGGTGTCCATGCCGTAGTTTTTTTCGATCACGTCGATGTCGCGGCTGTAGGAGTTCACAAGCTGCCCGCCATTGCGTCCGCTTGCGCCGAAGCCGATGCGTGAGGCTTCAAGAACCACCACGTCAAAGCCCGCTTCCGCCAGATGCAGCGCGGAAGAGAGCCCGGTATAGCCGCCGCCGACCACGCAAACGTCGCAGGAAATCGACTCATTCAGCGTGTCGAATGGCGCGTATTTATTCGCACTGGCGGCGTAGTAACTGCTGGTATGTTCGGTCATTTCAGGCCTCCAGGCTTATCCAGATGGTTTTCAGTTCGGTGAATTTTTCAAGGGCATGCAGGGATTTGTCTCGACCGTTGCCGCTCTGCTTATAGCCGCCAAACGGCACGGTCATATCGCCGTCGTTGTAGTTATTGACGAAGACGGAACCGGCTTTCAGGCGACGGCTCATGCGGTGGGCGCGGGAGAGGTCGCGCGTCCATACCGCCGCGCCAAGGCCGTACTGGCTGTCGTTGGCAAGCTGTAGCGCCTGGTCTTCTGATGAGAAACGCGTGACCACCAGCACCGGACCGAAAATCTCTTCGCGACTTAAGGACGCATTAGGGTCCACATCCACAAAGATGGTCGGGCCGATGGCGGCAGCCAGCTCAGCGTTACGACCATCCAGCAGCAGTTGCCCTTTGCCTTCGCCCTCACGAATAAAGCTATGGACCGAGTCGGCGTGGGCGCAGTCGATTAAGGTGCCCATGGTGGTTGCGGGATCAAGTGGATGGCCCGGCTGCCAGTTTTGCGCCTGCTGTTTTAACAGGGCTAAGAATTCATCGGCGATGCTCTCTTCCAGCAACAAACGCGTTCCGGCGATGCACACCTGGCCCTGGTTGTAGAAGATGCCTGCGGCGGTGGCGCTTGCCGCTTTTTGCAGATCCGGACAATCGGCGAAAACGAGGTTGGCGCTTTTGCCGCCCGCTTCCAGCCAGACGCGTTTCATGTTGCTGTCGCCCGCATCTTTCAGCAGCTGTTTCCCGGTACGGGTTGAACCGGTAAAGGCAATGGCGTCGATATCGTTATGACGCGACAGCGCCTGCCCCGCTTCATGACCAAAACCCGTCACCACGTTCAACACACCATCCGGCAAGCCTGCTTCTTTCGCCAGCCCCGCGAGACGAATCGCACTGAGCGGTGATTTTTCAGACGGTTTTAGAATCACGCTGTTTCCCGCCGCCAGCGCCGGGCCGAGTTTCCAGCAAGTCAGCAACAGCGGGAAGTTCCACGGCACGATGGCGGCAATCACGCCGACCGGTTCACGCACGATCATCGCCAGCTCATGGCTACTGGTGGTCGCCACTTCGCCATACACTTTGTCGATCGCTTCGGCGTACCAGCGAATGGCGCGCGCCGCGCCGGGAATATCATCACGCAGACTGTGACGAATCGGTTTGCCGGTGTCGAGAGTTTCCAGCAGTGCCAGCTCTTCGGCGTGGGCTTCCATTAAATCGGCGAGTTTATTCAGTACCGCTTTACGTTTAGCCGGAGAAGAGAGTGACCAGTCGCCGCGTTCAAATACGCCGCGTGCTGCGCTCACCGCACGGTCGATATCGACGCTCTTGCCGCGGGCAATTTTCGCCAGCGGTGCCTGGGTGACCGGATCAACGGTTTCAAAGGTTTCATTTTCCGCCGCAGCAGTATATTCACCGTTAATAAATAAGCGGTTTTCAATGGCGAGACTTAACGCTTTATCCTGCCAGTAAGCCAGATGATGAAAATTCATTATGACTCCTGTTTCACGTCTATCAGATATATGCAGTTTGTGAACGTCAGGGCGCAGAGATCCCCGGGCCGTATGCCCGTTTATTTCTGGCGACATTCTTTATATACACTTCATCCTTCAAGCCGCCTCTGCCTTGGCTGCGTTCGCTCCCCCGAATCACTTACCTGAGTAAGCTCATCGGGATTCGCTCACTTGCCGCCTTGATGCAACTTGAATGATTTTGTGTATAGATTGCCGGGCGCATTGCGCTTACCCGGCTTACAGAACAAAAAGATTAAAACGTGGTGGGCGTATGGGCGCTGATAATTCGGCAAATACCTGCCGACGTATTACTGAAACTGTGCGGTATGCCGGTATTAATGGCATAACTTTGCCCCGCGACGAGGTGGTAATCCTGACCATTAATCGTCAGAACAATTTCACCTTCCAGTACTGTGCCTATTTCCTCACCCTGATGCTTAATTCTTTCCCCAGTGGTTGTGCCCGGCTGGTACGTTTCAAAGATCATCGCCAGCGTGCGATTCGGGTTACCGTTATGAACCAGCTTCATTGACACACCCTGACTGCCCATCTCAATTAAGTCGTCCTGATTAATGACGACCTGCGGCTCATCAGGTTTTTCCGGCTCGGAAAAGAATTCCGAGAGTGACAGACCATACACCTTCAGCAGCTTTTGCAGCGTACTGATGGCAGGGCTGACTTTATCTTGTTCTATCGTACTGATAGCACTGTGAGTCAGCCCGGAGAGTTCGGCGGCACGACGTTGTGAAAGCCCCTGCTGCTGGCGGATTTCCGACAAGCGTTTTCCTGGCGCCAGTCCCTCATCACTCATATTTGCATTTCCTTAAACTGTAGTGGTCAGAGTCGCTGTTTTTCAGCGATATGGTGCTGACAAGCGGTGATAAAGCCCTCGAACAATATACGCGAAAGCGCGTACTCGCTACTGTTCCATTCCGGGTGCCACTGTACGCCCAGCGCAAAAGGATGATTGATGACGCTAACCGCCTCAACTAAGCCATCCGGCGAGCGAGCTTCAACACGCAACCGTGGGCTAACGACCTTCGCCCCTTGCCCATGCAGAGAGTTTACCCAAAAGTTGCTACATTCAGGTAACAACGCAGACAGTAATCCCCCCTCTTCAACCTGAACTTCATGCGACGGTGCATATTGCTGTTCCACCGGCAGTTCGGGATCTTCCCGATGTTCCAGCAATTCAGGCTGTTCGCACAGCTTGCGATGCAACGAACCACCGGTTGCCACCACCAGTTCCTGTAAACCCCGGCAGATGGCGAAAATGGGGATGCGCCTTTCGAGTGCGGCATTAATTAACGCCATGCTCAGAAGATCACGCCCGGGATCGGCGTCAGGCTCATCGCCGTTTTCACCATATAGGTGCGGCTGCACATTGCTGGGACTACCAGGAAGATAAATGCCATCGAGTTTCGGCAAAAGTTGTTCAAGTAATGACGGTTCCGCCAGCGCATGTGGTAGCGCAATTGGCAAGCCGCCTGCGTGGATGATGGCATTCAGGTACTTTTCTTGCAGAGTCTGGGTCGCATGACCCTTAAGCCTGTTCCTGCACATTACGACACCGATAACCGGATTGTTCATTATATTTTCCATGCTCAATCTCACAAAGTGGACTAAATTATCGCCATTACTGCGGTTTAAATGACCTTTATGTTCAATATTTTTTCAATCTAGCAGTGGGTTTTCATTTTTGCAAACTCAATTTAACATTTGACAAACATTTAGTTTGCATACAGATTCGAATGGTGGTCATTATATTTTACGCTTTGATAACGAGCGGAAAACAAACCAAAGGCGAAGAATCATGGAAACCAATATCGTTGAAGTAGAGAACTTTGTTCAGCAGTCAGAAGAGAGGCGGGGTAGCGCCTTTACGCAGGAAGTGAAACGCTACCTGGAGCGCTACCCGAATACGCAATATGTTGATGTTTTACTTACTGATTTGAATGGTTGCTTCCGTGGAAAACGTATCCCTGTTTCAAGCCTGAAGAAGTTGGAGAAAGGGTGTTATTTCCCGGCCTCGGTGTTTGCAATGGATATTCTGGGCAACGTAGTAGAAGAAGCGGGTCTGGGTCAGGAAATGGGCGAGCCGGATCGTACTTGTGTTCCTGTTCTCGGTTCCTTAACCCCTTCTGCCGCCGATCCAGAGTTTATCGGTCAGATGCTCCTGACCATGGTCGATGAAGATGGCGCTCCCTTTGACGTTGAGCCGCGGAACGTTCTTAACCGCCTGTGGCAGCAGCTACGCCAGCGCGGATTGTTCCCGGTTGTAGCGGTAGAGCTGGAGTTCTATTTACTGGATCGTCAGCGCGACGCTGAAGGGTATCTGCAACCGCCCTGCGCGCCCGGCACCGATGACCGCAATACACAAAGCCAGGTTTACTCCGTTGATAACCTCAACCACTTCGCCGATGTGCTCAATGATATTGATGAACTGGCGCAGTTACAGTTAATTCCCGCCGACGGTGCGGTCGCCGAAGCCTCGCCGGGTCAGTTTGAAATCAACCTTTACCATACCGATAACGTGCTGGAAGCCTGCGATGATGCGCTGGCGCTAAAACGCCTGGTGCGTCTGATGGCAGAAAAGCATAAGATGCACGCCACTTTTATGGCGAAGCCGTATGAAGAGCACGCGGGCAGCGGAATGCATATCCATATCAGTATGCAAAATAACCGTGGCGAGAACGTGCTTTCTGACGCGGAAGGCGAAGATTCGCCGCTGCTGAAAAAGATGCTCGCCGGGATGATTGACCTGATGCCGTCATCAATGGCGTTGCTGGCACCAAACGTGAACTCGTATCGCCGCTTCCAGCCGGGAATGTATGTGCCGACGCAGGCGTCGTGGGGCCATAACAACCGCACCGTCGCCCTGCGTATTCCGTGCGGCGACCGTCATAATCACCGCGTGGAATATCGCGTGGCGGGTGCCGATGCCAACCCATATCTGGTGATGGCAGCGATTTTTGCCGGTATTTTGCATGGCCTTGATAACGAGCTGCCGTTGCAGGAAGAAGTCGAAGGCAACGGGCTGGAACAGGAAGGCTTACCCTTCCCGATTCGCCAGAGCGATGCCCTGGGTGAGTTTATCGAGAATGATCACCTGCGCCGCTATTTAGGCGAACGGTTTTGCCATGTGTATCACGCCTGTAAAAATGATGAGCTGTTGCAGTTTGAGCGCCTCATCACAGAAACAGAAATTGAGTGGATGTTGAAAAACGCGTAATTCCCCATGCGGGGTTGTTTCATCGGCCTGAGCGGAGCCAGGCCTGACATTTGCTGGTAATCCAGACATTTCCCGGATGTCGCGTTATGGAGCGCAGGCGGCAACGGGCTTCCGTTAACGATTAAGACTGTGACGAGGAAATGAGATGATGCCGATGATTAAATCCCCGCATGGCGAGGGTGGCTGCGTATGCGCCCCTCCTGCTACTGACTGGACTCCGCCCCCTTTGCTTCCCTTGCTAAACAGGTTTGATTTCAGGTTGACACGACCGCAAACCTTATTACGCAGGGGAGGCAGCAATTATGGCTATTAATTCACCACTGAATATTGCTGCGCAACCCGGCAAAACCCGTCTGCGAAAATCACTGAAATTGTGGCAGGTGGTAATGATGGGTCTGGCCTATCTCACGCCGATGACCGTATTTGATACTTTTGGTATTGTCTCCGGCATTAGCGACGGTCACGTTCCGGCGTCCTATTTGCTGGCGCTGGCGGGCGTGCTGTTTACCGCTATCAGCTACGGCAAACTGGTTCGCCAGTTTCCGGAGGCCGGTTCGGCCTATACCTACGCGCAAAAGTCGATTAATCCGCACGTCGGATTTATGGTCGGCTGGTCATCACTGCTGGATTATCTCTTTTTGCCAATGATCAACGTTTTGTTGGCGAAAATCTATCTCTCCGCCCTCTTCCCGGAAGTGCCGCCGTGGGTGTGGGTGGTAACCTTCGTCGCCATTTTAACCGCCGCGAATCTGAAGAGCGTCAACCTGGTCGCTAACTTCAATACCCTGTTTGTACTGGTGCAAATCTCCATCATGGTGGTGTTTATCTTCCTGGTGGTTCAGGGACTGCATAAAGGAGAAGGCGTTGGCACCGTCTGGTCACTTCAGCCGTTTATCAGCGAGAACGCGCACCTGATCCCGATTATTACCGGTGCGACGATTGTCTGTTTCTCGTTCCTCGGTTTCGATGCGGTGACCACGCTTTCGGAAGAGACGCCGGACGCCGCACGCGTGATCCCGAAAGCCATCTTCCTGACGGCGGTATACGGCGGCGTTATCTTTATCGCGGCGTCGTTCTTTATGCAGCTGTTCTTTCCCGATATCAGCCGCTTTAAAGACCCGGACGCCGCACTGCCTGAAATTGCACTCTACGTCGGCGGTAAGCTGTTCCAGTCGATTTTCCTTTGCACCACGTTTGTGAACACGTTAGCGTCTGGCCTGGCCTCACATGCCAGCGTGTCACGTCTGCTGTATGTGATGGGGCGCGACAATGTGTTTCCGGAGCGCGTGTTTGGCTATGTGCATCCGAAATGGCGGACTCCGGCACTGAACGTCATTATGGTCGGGATTGTCGCGATGTCGGCGCTGTTCTTCGATTTAGTTACCGCCACAGCGTTAATTAACTTCGGCGCGTTGGTAGCGTTTACCTTCGTTAACCTGTCGGTGTTCAACCACTTCTGGCGGCGCAAAGGAATGAATAAAAGCTGGAAGGAACACTTCCACTATTTATTAATGCCGCTGGTTGGCGCGCTGACGGTGGGCGTGCTGTGGATTAACCTCGAAGCCACCTCGCTGACGCTGGGTCTGGTATGGGCTTCGTTAGGCGGCGCATATTTGTGGTATCTGATCCGCCGCTATCGCAAAGTGCCGCTGTACGAAGGTGACAGAACGCCAGTGAGCGAAACGTAATAGTCGGATGCGCGCCGCATTATCCTGCCTGAGGGTAATGCGCCGCGCCATTAACTATAAAAAGATGTATGACCCGGATCACGAGTGCTATCATCCGCCCTTATGCTTAGCGCATTAACCCCAGGGGCAAATAATGAACCACGATATCCCGCTAAAATATTTTGATATTGCCGATGAGTACGCGACCGAATGCGCAGAGCCTGTCGCAGACGCTGAACGCACACCGCTGGCCCACTACTTCCAGTTACTGCTCACCCGTTTGATGAACAATGAAGAGATCAGCGAAGAAGCCCAACATGAAATGGCTGCTGAAGCGGGGATTAATCCCGTACGCATTGATGAGATCGCAGAGTTTTTGAATCAATGGGGTAATGAGTAATTATTTAATTGCAGACGATCGGTCAGTATCGTTGTCCGGATAAAGCGTTCACGCCGCATCCGGCTAACAATGACACGCACTGCAGCGTGCTTTAATGGGTTTCTCACGATCGTACCGCTCTGCTCCTCGCTAAGTTGTTCTGTGAGTTATAGTTATAGAGAAATCACGGGTACGAATGTTGAACAGATGGCGACGCCACCTGTTCAACGACCAACCACACGGCCCTCATTACGACCCCTGAACACAAACGGTAATGGCAAATGTCATTAAATATTAGTAAGATAGCCTCTTTACATAAAATCCCTTAATATTATGCGCCAGGTATTATCGTCTCTTTTGGTGATTGCTGGACTTGTGAGTGGTCAGGCAATCGCCGCGCCTGAATCCCCCCCGCATGCTGATATCCGCGACAGCGGTTTTGTCTATTGCGTCAGCGGGCAAGTCAACACCTTTAACCCATCCAAAGCGAGCAGTGGGTTAATTGTCGATACCCTTGCCGCCCAGTTTTATGATCGACTGCTGGATGTCGATCCCTATACCTATCGCCTGATGCCGGAACTTGCCGAAAGCTGGGAAGTACTCGACAACGGCGCGACCTATCGCTTCCACCTGCGTCGCGATGTTCCGTTTCAAAAAACCGACTGGTTTACTCCCACTCGTAAAATGAATGCCGACGATGTGGTGTTTACCTTCCAGCGAATTTTTGACCGCAACAACCCGTGGCATAACGTCAACGGCAGCAACTTCCCCTACTTCGACAGCCTGCAATTTGCCGATAACGTGAAAAGCGTCCGCAAACTGGATAATCATACCGTTGAGTTCCGACTCGCCCAGCCGGATGCTTCTTTTTTGTGGCACCTCGCAACCCATTATGCTTCGGTCATGTCGGCAGAATATGCCCGGAAGTTAGAGAAAGAAGATCGCCAGGAGCAACTCGACCGTCAACCGGTCGGCACCGGTCCGTATCAGTTGTCGGAATACCGCGCCGGGCAATTTATTCGCCTACAACGTCATGATGACTTCTGGCGCGGTAAACCGTTAATGCCGCAGGTGGTGGTGGATTTAGGCTCCGGCGGCACCGGACGTCTGTC
This sequence comes from uncultured Escherichia sp., assembly GCF_948475835.1. Taxonomy (NCBI): domain Bacteria; kingdom Pseudomonadati; phylum Pseudomonadota; class Gammaproteobacteria; order Enterobacterales; family Enterobacteriaceae; genus Escherichia; species uncultured Escherichia sp. The sequence goes on from NZ_CAOLGM010000012.1 coordinate 41,904, forward strand.
GAAACTCCTGACTGGTGAATGCGACGTTCTGGCCTGGCCTGCTGCCAGCCAGCTATCCATTTTGCGTGACGACCCGCGCTTGCGTTTAACGCTGCGTCCCGGGATGAACGTCGCCTATCTGGCATTTAACACCGCCAAACCGCCGCTAAATAATCCCGCTGTCCGCCATGCGCTGGCACTGGCGATTAATAACCAGCGCCTGATGCAATCCATCTATTATGGTACGGCTGAAACGGCGGCCTCTATTTTACCGCGCGCCTCGTGGGCCTATGACAACGAGGCTAAAATTACTGAATACGATCCGGCGAAATCGCGCGAACAGTTGAAGTCGTTGGGGCTGGAAAATTTAACGCTGAAACTGTGGGTGCCCACACGTTCGCAGGCGTGGAACCCCAGTCCACTGAAAACTGCCGAACTGATTCAGGCGGATATGGCGCAGGTTGGCGTAAAAGTGGTGATTGTGCCGGTAGAAGGTCGCTTTCAGGAGGCGCGGTTGATGGATATGAGCCATGATCTGACGTTATCCGGTTGGGCGACGGACAGTAACGACCCGGACAGTTTCTTCCGTCCTTTACTGAGCTGCGCGGCAATTCATTCACAGACCAACCTCGCCCACTGGTGCGATCCGAAATTCGACAGCGTGTTGCGTAAGGCGCTCTCCTCGCAGCAGCTGGCAGCGCGTATTGAAGCCTATGACGAAGCGCAGAGTATTCTGGCGCAGGAATTGCCCATTTTGCCGCTGGCGTCGTCATTGCGTTTGCAGGCCTATCGGTACGATATCAAAGGTCTGGTACTTAGCCCGTTTGGTAACGCCTCCTTTGCTGGGGTGTATCGCGAGAAACAGGATGAGGTGAAAAAGCCATGATTATCTTCACCTTACGCCGCATTTTGTTATTGATTGTTACCTTGTTCCTGCTGACCTTCGTTGGCTTCAGTTTGAGCTATTTCACTCCACACGCGCCGTTACAAGGCGCGTCACTGTGGAATGCCTGGGTGTTCTGGTTTAATGGCCTGATCCACTGGGATTTTGGTGTTTCCAGCATTAACGGTCAACCAATTGCCGAACAGTTAAAAGAGGTCTTCCCGGCGACGATGGAACTGTGCATCCTCGCCTTCGGTTTTGCGCTGATTGTTGGCATCCCCGTGGGGATGATTGCCGGGATTACGCGCCATAAGTGGCAGGATAACTTGATCAACGCCATCGCCTTACTGGGCTTTTCAATCCCGGTGTTCTGGCTGGCGCTTCTGTTGACGCTGTTTTGTTCACTCACGCTAGGTTGGTTGCCCGTTTCAGGGCGTTTCGATCTGCTCTACGAAGTGAAACCGATTACCGGTTTTGCGTTGATTGATGCCTGGCTTTCGGACTCACCATGGCGGGATGAAATGATCATGAGCGCAATCCGCCATATGATATTGCCCGTGATCACCCTGTCGGTTGCGCCAACAACTGAAGTGATCCGCCTGATGCGTATCAGCACTATCGAAGTGTATGACCAGAACTATGTAAAAGCGGCGGCGACCCGCGGTTTGTCGCGCTTTACTATTTTGCGTCGCCACGTTCTGCATAACGCGTTACCGCCGGTTATTCCTCGCCTGGGCTTACAGTTTTCCACCATGCTGACGCTGGCGATGATCACCGAAATGGTTTTTAGCTGGCCGGGTTTAGGGCGCTGGTTAATTAACGCCATCCGCCAGCAGGATTACGCAGCCATTTCCGCCGGAGTGATGGTGTGTGGCTCACTGGTCATTATTGTTAACGTGATTTCTGATATTTTGGGTGCCATGGCTAACCCTCTGAAACATAAGGAATGGTATGCCTTACGATAGCGTATACAGCGAAAAGCGCCCGCCGGGCACGCTGCGTACCGCCTGGCGCAAATTTTATAGTGACGCCTCTGCGATGGTCGGCCTGTACGGCTGCGCGGGGCTGGCTGTACTGTGTATTTTTGGCGGCTGGTTTGCGCCTTACGGCATCGACCAGCAATTTCTCGGTTATCAATTATTGCCGCCGTCATGGTCGCGCTATGGCGAAGTTTCTTTCTTCCTGGGGACTGACGACCTCGGACGCGATGTTTTAAGCCGTTTACTGAGCGGAGCTGCGCCAACCGTGGGTGGCGCATTTGTGGTGACGCTTGCCGCGACGATCTGTGGCCTGGTACTGGGCACCTTCGCCGGGGCGACGCACGGCCTACGCTCAGCGGTGCTTAACCATATTCTGGATACCTTACTGGCGATCCCTTCGCTGCTGTTGGCAATTATCGTTGTAGCGTTTGCCGGACCGAGTTTGTCCCACGCTATGTTTGCTGTCTGGCTGGCATTGCTGCCGCGTATGGTACGTTCGATTTACAGCATGGTGCATGACGAACTGGAAAAAGAGTACGTTATCGCCGCCCGTCTGGATGGCGCATCAACGCTGAATATTCTCTGGTTTGCTGTGATGCCAAACATCACCGCCGGGCTGGTCACCGAGATCACCCGCGCACTGTCGATGGCAATTCTCGATATCGCCGCGCTGGGCTTTCTCGATCTCGGCGCACAACTCCCCTCGCCTGAATGGGGAGCGATGCTCGGTGATGCGCTGGAACTGATTTATGTCGCCCCGTGGACTGTCATGCTGCCAGGTGCGGCAATTATGATTAGCGTGTTGTTGGTTAACCTCCTTGGCGATGGCGTTCGTCGTGCGATTATTGCGGGGGTGGAATAATGCCATTACTCGATATTCGTAACCTGACCATTGAATTTAAAACCGGTGATGAGTGGGTTAAAGCCGTCGACCGGGTAAGTATGACCTTAACCGAAGGTGAAATCCGCGGTCTTGTTGGTGAATCCGGTTCCGGCAAGAGTTTGATTGCGAAAGCGATTTGTGGGGTGAATAAAGATAACTGGCGTGTTACTGCTGACCGTATGCGTTTTGATGATATCGATTTGCTGCGTCTCTCCGCACGCGAACGGCGCAAACTGGTTGGCCATAACGTGTCGATGATTTTCCAGGAACCGCAGTCGTGTCTTGACCCTTCAGAACGTGTGGGTCGCCAGTTGATGCAAAACATCCCAGCCTGGACCTATAAAGGCCGTTGGTGGCAGCGTTTTGGCTGGCGCAAACGCCGTGCCATTGAACTGCTGCACCGCGTGGGGATTAAAGATCACAAAGATGCGATGCGCAGTTTTCCCTATGAGTTGACCGAAGGTGAATGTCAGAAAGTGATGATAGCCATTGCACTGGCGAATCAACCGCGTCTGCTGATTGCTGACGAACCGACCAACTCAATGGAGCCAACAACCCAGGCGCAAATCTTTCGCCTGCTGACGCGTCTCAACCAAAACAGCAATACCACTATTTTGCTTATCAGCCATGACTTACAAATGCTTAGCCAATGGGCGGATAAAATTAACGTGCTTTACTGCGGTCAAACAGTGGAAACCGCGCCGAGTAAGGAGTTGGTGACGATGCCACATCATCCTTATACCCAGGCGCTGATCCGCGCGATACCAGACTTCGGCAGCGCGATGCCGCATAAAAGTCGCCTCAATACGCTGCCCGGCGCTATCCCACTGCTGGAACAGTTACCGATTGGTTGTCGTCTGGGGCCACGTTGCCCGTATGCACAACGAGAATGCATTGTGACGCCACGTTTGACGGGGGCGAAAAATCATCTCTATGCCTGTCATTTCCCGCTGAACATGGAGAAAGAGTGAGATGATCGAAACGCTGCTTGAAGTGCGTAATTTAAGTAAAACGTTCCGCTACCGGACCGGCTGGTTTCGTCGTCAGACCGTAGAAGCGGTAAAACCCTTGAGCTTTACGCTACGTGAAGGCCAGACACTGGCGATTATTGGCGAGAATGGTTCGGGTAAATCCACGCTGGCAAAAATGCTGGCGGGAATGATAGAGCCTACCAGCGGCGAGTTATTGATTGACGATCATCCACTGCATTTTGGCGATTATTCCTTCCGCAGTCAGCGTATTCGCATGATTTTTCAGGATCCTTCGACCTCGTTGAATCCCCGTCAACGTATCTCGCAAATTCTGGATTTTCCACTGCGCCTGAACACCGACCTGGAACCGGAACAGCGTCGCAAACAGATTATTGAAACGATGCGTATGGTTGGGCTGCTACCGGATCACGTCAGTTACTATCCGCATATGTTGGCACCCGGACAAAAACAGCGTCTGGGTCTGGCGCGCGCGCTGATATTGCGCCCAAAAGTCATTATTGCCGATGAAGCCCTCGCTTCACTGGATATGTCGATGCGTTCGCAGTTGATTAATCTGATGCTGGAATTACAGGAAAAACAGGGCATTTCGTATATTTATGTTACCCAGCATATCGGAATGATGAAGCACATTAGCGACCAGGTGCTGGTGATGCATCAGGGCGAGGTTGTCGAGCGAGGCAGCACCGCGGATGTGCTGGCATCGCCGCTGCATGAACTCACCAAACGGCTGATTGCCGGGCACTTTGGCGAAGCATTGACAGCGGATGCGTGGCGTAAAGATCGCTAATTTTCTGAATCCTCCTTCCAGATTATCCACCTCATTCTGACAAGAGATTAAATCTTGTCAGAATGAGGTGATGGATAAAATAAAATCAAATGCGCGTGATTTAAGACGCAATCTCACTTTGCAGGAACGAAAGCTCTGGCGATATCTTCGCAGCCGACGTTTTGGTGATTTCAAATTTCGCCGTCAACATCCGGTGGGGAGCTACATTCTCGATTTTGCTTGCTGCTCGGCGCGCGTAGTCGTTGAGCTGGATGGTGGGCAGCATGATTTGGCAGTTGCCTATGATACCAGGCGCACTAGCTGGCTTGAGTCGCAGAGCTGGACCGTGCTGCGTTTCTGGCATAACGAGATTGATTGTAATGAGGAGGCGGTGCTGGAGATTATTCTGCAGGAACTGAACCGCCGGTCACCCTCACCCTGAAAGGGCGAGGGGGCCGACCGAGCCGAATAGCTGTTGTGGTGAAAACATGGAGACAGTGCTGGAGAATATTCGGCAAGGTCTGAACCATCCCAGCCATCGCCATAAAAGGGTTAGGGGCTGTATGAGCCTGTTTGTTGCTGGGGTAACAATATTTGCACAATATGGTCCCCTCGCCCCTCTGGGGAGAGGGTTAGGGTAAGGGGAAAAGCGCCCACCCTGCCGCAGCCTGCTCCGGTCGGACCTGGCAACTATAGCTACTCACAGCCAGGTTGATTATAATAACCGTTTATCTGTTCGTACTGTTTACTAAAACGACGAATCGCCTGATTTTCAGGCACAACAAGCATCAACAATAAGGATTAAAGCTATGGGTTTTCTTTCCGGTAAGCGCATTCTGGTAACCGGTGTTGCCAGCAAACTATCCATCGCCTACGGTATCGCTCAGGCGATGCACCGCGAAGGAGCTGAACTGGCATTCACCTACCAGAACGACAAACTGAAAGGCCGCGTAGAAGAATTTGCCGCTCAATTGGGTTCTGACATCGTTCTGCAGTGCGATGTTGCAGAAGATGCCAGCATCGACACCATGTTCGCTGAACTGGGGAAAGTTTGGCCGAAATTTGACGGTTTCGTACACTCTATTGGTTTTGCACCTGGCGATCAGCTGGATGGTGACTATGTTAACGCCGTTACCCGTGAAGGCTTCAAAATTGCCCACGACATCAGCTCCTACAGCTTCGTTGCAATGGCAAAAGCTTGCCGCTCCATGCTGAATCCGGGTTCTGCCCTGCTGACCCTTTCCTACCTTGGCGCTGAGCGCGCTATCCCGAACTACAACGTTATGGGTCTGGCAAAAGCGTCTCTGGAAGCGAACGTGCGCTATATGGCGAACGCGATGGGTCCGGAAGGTGTGCGTGTTAACGCCATCTCTGCTGGTCCGATCCGTACTCTGGCGGCCTCCGGTATCAAAGACTTCCGCAAAATGCTGGCTCATTGCGAAGCCGTTACCCCGATTCGCCGTACCGTTACTATTGAAGATGTGGGTAACTCCGCGGCATTCCTGTGCTCCGATCTCTCTGCCGGTATCTCCGGTGAAGTGGTCCACGTTGACGGCGGTTTCAGCATCGCTGCAATGAACGAACTCGAATTGAAATAATCATTCTGTTGGTAAATATTGGGCGGCGTTCTGCCGCCCGTTATCTCTGTTATACCTTTCTGATATTTGTTATCGCCGATCCGTCTTTCTCCCCTTCCCGCCTTGCGTCAGGATAACGATTTCCTTTACGACCAAGGAGCGCCCATGGAACAACGCCACATCACCGGCAAAAGCCACTGGTATCATGAAACGCAATCCAGTACTGCGGAGTATGACGTTCTGCCTCTGGTCCCGGAAGCCGCAAAGGTCAGCGATCCCTTTCTGCTCGACGTGATCCTTGATGAAGAAACGCTGGCTCCCTTCCTTTCATGGCTGGTCCCTGCGCGCGTTCTTGCAGTGGAATTGTTCCCTGACCAGCTTACCGTGACCCGTTCACAGACCTTCACCGCTTATGAACGCTTGTCTACGGCCCTGACGGTTGCTCAGGTTTGCGGCGTCCAGCGGTTATGTAACTACTATTCGGCGCGACTTACGCCGCTCCCCGGGCCTGATTCCTCCAGGGAAAGCAATCATAGGTTGGCACAAATCACGCAATATGCCCGCCAACTGGCTAGCTCGCCTTCTATTATCGACAACCGATCGCGCCAGCATCTGAATGACGTCGGTCTTACTGCCGGGGACTGTGTGATCATTAACCAAATCATTGGTTTTATTGGCTTTCAGGCGCGGACCATTGCGACATTTCAGGCTTATCTCGGGCACCCGGTACGCTGGTTACCCGGTCTGGAAATACAAAACTACGCCGACGCGTCACTGTTTGCTGATGAATCAATACGCTGGCGAAGCAGCTATGAGGTGGAAAAACTACCTGAAGAGTACACAAAAAGTTCAACAGCAGAACTTTGCCAACTGGCCGAAACACTCTCTCTCCACCCTATTTCACTTTCCCTTCTCGAAAGGTTGTTAAACAGTACACGGGTTAATACACAGCCGGATAATAAGCTTGCGGCGTTGTTATGCGCGCGGATAAATGGCAGTCCTGCTTGTTTTGCCGCCTGTATGGATTCATCAAATGAATATAAAAAAATCAGCCCCCTTCTGCGCAAGGGCGAAAATGAAATTAACCAATGGGCTGACCGTCATTCTGTTGAGCACGCTACCGTTCAGGCGATACAATGGCTGACCCGAGCACCCGATCGCTTTAGCGCCGCCCAGTTCAGCCCTTTACTCGAACACGAAAAATCATCAACGCAGATTATTAATCTGCTGGTATGGAGCGGGCTGTGTGGCTGGATAAATCGCTTAAAAATCGCGTTGGGTGAGACATATTAACCTTGCCGCGTCAGACAGATTCGCGTAAAACTGTCAGCCGCTCTAATGGCCACCAAAATAGACAATTATGTTTCAGGACAACCCGCTGCTAGCGCAGCTTAAACAGCAACTGCATTCCCAGACGCCACGCGCTGAAGGGGTGGTAAAAGCCACAGAAAAAGGCTTTGGCTTCCTGGAAGTCGACGCGCAAAAAAGTTATTTCATTCCGCCGCCGCAGATGAAAAAAGTCATGCATGGCGACCGAATTATCGCGGTGATCCACAGTGAAAAAGAACGTGAATCCGCAGAGCCAGAAGAACTGGTTGAACCGTTCCTGACTCGTTTCGTGGGTAAAGTTCAGGGCAAAAATGACCGTCTGGCCATCGTTCCTGATCATCCACTCTTAAAAGACGCCATTCCTTGCCGCGCAGCCCGTGGCCTGAACCACGAGTTTAAAGAAGGCGACTGGGCGGTTGCCGAAATGCGCCGTCATCCGCTGAAAGGCGATCGTTCTTTCTATGCTGAACTGACACAATACATCACTTTTGGTGACGACCACTTTGTACCGTGGTGGGTTACCCTTGCGCGCCATAATCTGGAAAAAGAAGCACCAGACGGCGTCGCTACCGAAATGCTCGATGAAGGTCTGGTTCGTGAAGATCTGACCGCGCTGGATTTTGTCACCATCGACAGTGCCAGCACAGAAGATATGGATGACGCCCTTTTCGCTAAGGCGTTGCCGGATGACAAACTTCAGCTGATTGTGGCGATTGCCGATCCAACCGCGTGGATTGCTGAAGGCAGCAAGCTGGACAAAGCCGCGAAAATTCGCGCATTCACCAACTATCTGCCTGGCTTCAACATCCCTATGCTGCCTCGCGAGCTTTCTGACGATCTCTGCTCACTGCGCGCCAATGAAGTCCGCCCGGTACTGGCATGCCGCATGACGCTCTCCGCTGATGGCACCATTGAAGATAATATCGAATTCTTTGCCGCCACCATCGAATCCAAAGCAAAGCTGGTGTATGACCAGGTTTCTGACTGGCTGGAAAATACCGGTGACTGGCAGCCTGAAAGTGAAGCAATTGCCGAACAAGTCCGTTTGCTAGCGCAAATTTGCCAACGCCGCGGCGAGTGGCGTCATAACCACGCACTGGTGTTTAAAGATCGCCCGGATTACCGCTTTATTCTCGGTGAAAAAGGTGAAGTGCTGGATATCGTCGCCGAGCCTCGTCGCATTGCCAACCGTATCGTCGAAGAAGCGATGATTGCCGCTAACATTTGTGCGGCCCGCGTACTGCGCGATAAGCTCGGTTTTGGCATCTATAACGTGCATATGGGCTTTGATCCGGCGAATGCCGACGCGCTGGCAGCGTTGCTGAAAACGCACGGTCTGCATGTCGATGCCGAAGAAGTGCTCACGCTGGACGGTTTCTGCAAACTGCGTCGTGAACTGGATGCGCAACCAACTGGTTTCCTCGACAGCCGCATTCGTCGCTTCCAGTCATTTGCTGAAATTAGCACTGAACCCGGTCCTCACTTTGGCCTCGGTCTGGAAGCATACGCCACCTGGACTTCGCCGATCCGTAAATATGGCGACATGATCAACCACCGTCTGCTGAAAGCGGTTATCAAAGGCGAAACTGCGACGCGCCCACAGGATGAAATCACTGTCCAAATGGCCGAGCGTCGCCGTCTCAACCGGATGGCAGAACGTGATGTTGGCGACTGGTTATACGCACGCTTCCTGAAAGACAAAGCCGGGACCGACACCCGTTTCGCGGCGGAAATTGTCGATATCAGCCGTGGCGGCATGCGTGTGCGTTTGGTTGATAACGGCGCTATCGCCTTTATTCCGGCACCTTTCTTACACGCTATGCGCGATGAACTGGTTTGCAGCCAGGAAAACGGCACTGTACAAATTAAAGGTGAAACGGTTTACAAAGTAACTGACGTTATTGACGTCACCATTGCCGAAGTCCGCATGGAAACCCGCAGCATTATTGCGCGCCCGGTCGCGTAATCTCCTTTCACGGCCCATTCCTCATGGATGGGCCGTTTATTTCCCCGCTCTACCTTCGTTATATCCAGGCAGATTTTTTAACTGACTTTCGTTTGAAAACTGGCGTTTTTCCAAAACTGGATTACAAATAAATATATAAAAAAAACAATGCGTTTAGCCGCCGTTAATTTCATGTAAGTCATGTTGTTCCTTTTATTTAACCGCGGACTCCGCTGTTAACCGGAGGATATGCATCATGAAAACCGTTAGGGAGTCCACAACGTTGTACAACTTTCTCGGATCGCACAATCCATACTGGCGGTTGACGGAAAGCAGCGATGTTTTGCGCTTTTCTACCACCGAAACCACAGAACCTGATCGTACATTGCAGTTATCTGCCGAACAGGCTGCTCGCATCAGGGAAATGACGGTCATCACCTCCAGCCTGATGATGAGTCTGACCGTCGATGAAAGCGATCTTTCTGTGCATCTGGTAGGACGAAAAATCAATAAACGGGAATGGGCTGGCAACGCGTCTGCATGGCATGACACACCGGCGGTTGCTCGTGATTTATCACACGGGCTTTCCTTTGCTGAGCAGGTAGTTTCTGAAGCACATTCCGCAATAGTGATTCTCGACAGCCGGGGGAATATCCAACGCTTCAATCGGTTATGTGAAGATTACACTGGGTTGAAAGAACACGACGTCATTGGCCAAAGCGTGTTTAAACTGTTTATGAGCCGTCGTGAAGCTGCGGCATCCAGGCGCAATAACCGTGTATTTTTTCGAAGCGGCAATGCATATGAAGTCGAACTGTGGATACCAACACGTAAAGGCCAGCGGCTGTTTCTGTTTCGCAATAAATTTGTCCACAGCGGCAGTGGCAAAAACGAGATTTTTTTAATCTGTTCCGGCACCGACATTACCGAAGAGCGCCGCGCTCAGGAGCGACTGCGTATTCTGGCAAATACCGACAGTATCACCGGACTGCCGAATCGTAACGCAATGCAGGATTTAATCGATCACGCTATTAATCATGCAGATAACAATAAAGTTGGGGTTGTGTATCTTGATTTGGATAATTTCAAAAAGGTCAACGACGCCTATGGGCATTTGTTTGGTGACCAGTTATTACGCGACGTGTCATTGGCTATTTTAAGCTGTCTCGAACATGACCAGGTGTTGGCGCGTCCAGGTGGCGATGAGTTTCTGGTACTGGCATCCAACACCTCACAAAGCGCGCTGGAAGCAATGGCATCACGAATTTTGACCCGCTTACGGCTCCCCTTTCGCATTGGTTTAATTGAAGTTTATACCAGCTGTTCAGTAGGTATTGCACTCTCTCCCGAACATGGTTCAGACAGCACGGCTATTATTCGTCACGCCGACACAGCAATGTACACAGCGAAGGAAGGCGGACGAGGACAATTTTGCGTTTTTACCCCAGAAATGAATCAACGGGTATTTGAATATCTCTGGCTGGATACCAACTTGCGTAAAGCACTGGAAAACGATCAGTTGGTTATTCACTATCAACCGAAAATCACCTGGCGTGGCGAAGTGCGCAGTCTGGAAGCACTAGTACGTTGGCAGTCACCTGAACGTGGGTTGATTCCACCGTTGGACTTCATTTCCTACGCCGAAGAGTCAGGGCTAATTGTGCCTTTAGGCCGTTGGGTGATTCTCGATGTCGTACGCCAGGTGGCGAAGTGGCGGGATAAAGGTATTAACCTGCGAGTGGCGGTAAATATTTCTGCACGTCAGCTCGCCGATCAAACCATTTTCACCGCCCTGAAACAGGTTCTCCAGGAACTCAATTTTGAATACTGCCCTATAGATGTTGAACTGACAGAGAGTTGTCTGATTGAGAATGATGAACTGGCACTGTCTGTTATTCAACAATTTAGCCAACTAGGTGCGCAAGTGCATCTGGATGATTTTGGTACCGGCTACTCTTCACTTTCGCAACTGGCGCGCTTTCCGATCGATGCCATCAAACTTGACCAGGTTTTTGTTCGAGATATTCACAAACAACCTGTCTCGCAGTCACTGGTCCGGGCGATCGTCGCTGTGGCCCAGGCATTGAATCTTCAGGTGATCGCCGAAGGTGTAGAGAGTGCAAAGGAAGATGCTTTTTTAACCAAGAACGGGATCAATGAGCGGCAAGGATTTTTGTTTGCCAAACCGATGCCCGCCGTCGCCTTCGAACGCTGGTATAAACGCTATCTGAAGCGCGCATAAGTAGATGAATATATATACTTAGCGCTATATCCCGTCATTATATATCGTATTCCTGGATGATAATTAGCCGTTGCTGTTAAACACTTCTCTTTTAGCGGCAATTTTTGCATTATTCATTTTCCACTTTTGCTATAAGGATGTCCTTGATGTCTGAATTTGATGCCCAGCGCGTTGCCGAACGTATTGATATTGTGTTAGATATCCTTGTGGCAGGCGATTACCACTCTGCGATCCATAATCTCGAGATACTTAAAGCAGAACTCTTGCGCCAGGTTGCTGAATCTACGCCAGACATCCCGAAGGCACCGTGGGAGATTTAACAATCGTGCCTTCAGGTTTTCCTATTTGAGGATGCCCGGCGCGTCAGTATTTTTTTATTTAGTATTATAACGTTATAAGAATTACAGCGATGAATTCCCGACAACAAACTATTCTACAGATGGTCATTGACCAGGGTCAGGTTAGCGTAACCGATCTGGCAAAAGCCACTGGAGTTTCTGAAGTTACCATTCGCCAGGATCTCAACACCCTCGAAAAACTGAGTTACCTCCGCCGTGCACATGGCTTTGCAGTTTCGCTTGATAGTGATGACGTCGAAACCCGTATGATGAGCAACTATACGCTGAAGCGTGAACTCGCCGAGTTTGCCGCGTCACTGGTTCAACCGGGCGAAACCATCTTTATCGAAAATGGTAGCAGCAATGCCCTGCTCGCCCGGACTCTGGGCGAACAGAAGAAAAATGTCACTATCATCACAGTCAGCAGCTACATTGCGCATTTGCTGAAAGACGCGCCTTGTGAAGTCATTTTGCTCGGTGGCGTGTACCAGAAAAAAAGCGAAAGTATGGTTGGCCCTTTGACACGCCAGTGCATCCAGCAAGTACATTTCAGCAAAGCATTTATTGGTATTGATGGCTGGCAACCTGAAACTGGATTCACCGGTCGCGATATGATGCGTACCGATGTGGTCAATGCCGTGCTGGAAAAAGAGTGCGAAGCGATAGTCCTGACTGACAGCTCGAAATTTGGTGCTGTACATTCATACTCCATCGGTCCCGTTGAGCGATTCAATCGCGTGATTACCGATTCGAAAATACGCGCCAGCGATCTGATGCATCTTGAGCACAGTAAACTCACCGTTCACGTCGTTGACATTTAACCATTTCCCTTCTCTACGGATGATTTGCAGTTTGGCAAATCATCCGCTCTAAGATGATTCCTGGTTGATAATTAAGACTATTTACCTGTTATTAACACTCTCAAGATATAAAATTATTATCAGCGATATAACAGGAAGTCATTATCACCTGCGTGATATAACCCTGCGCGCGAGCAGATTTCACGGAATAATTTCACCAGGCTTATTCTTAGCTATTATAGTTATAGAGAGCTTACTTCCGTGAATCATAAATTCAGGAGAGAGTATTATGTTTGTAACGAGCAAAAAAATGACCGCGGCTGTTCTGGCAATTACCCTGGCAATGTCTCTGAGTGCCTGTTCTAACTGGTCTAAACGGGACCGCAACACCGCAATCGGCGCGGGTGCAGGGGCATTAGGCGGTGCAGTACTGACCGATGGCAGTACGTTGGGTACATTAGGTGGTGCAGCTGTCGGTGGTGTTATTGGTCACCAGGTCGGTAAATAATCGTAAATAAATGTCGATTATCGACTCGCAATTATAATACGCTTGATTCTGTTCAGTACGAAATAACTGAATAATACACACGGTAAAATATTCGAAAGCCACGGATATATCCGTGGCTTTTTATGTTAACCACCTGCGAGTTTTACCTTCATCCCTTTCGCTTCAAGTAGTGATTTTAATAAATCACGCTTATCGCCCTGGATTTCAATAACTCCATCTTTAACTGCTCCGCCGCAGCCGCATTTTTTCTTCAGTTCCGCTGCAAGTTTTGTCAGTTCGGCATCATCGAGATCGACACCGGTAATCAGGCAAACGCCCTTACCTTTACGTCCACTGGTCTGACGCTGAATACGCACCACACCGTCGCCTTTAGGGCGTACAGGGGCCGCTTTGGGCTCATCAATACGTCCGGTTTCCGTTGAGTAGACCAGACGGCTGTTGGAATCACTCATCATGCACTCCGCTGTAAAGAGGCGTTGATCGCTTTCAGCGTCTGCGCTGGATCTACCGATTGCGTTACCGGGCGACCAATCACCATATAATCAACACCAGCCGACAACGCCTGTTCTGGCGTCATAATGCGGCGCTGGTCACCAGCTTCACTCCCCTGCGGACGAATGCCCGGCGTAACCAGTTTGAACTCCTGACCGAATACCTGTTTAAAGCGCACAGCTTCCTGAGCAGAACACACCACACCATCAAGGCCACATTTTTGCGTCAGTGCCGCCAGACGTTCTGCATAATCTGCAGGTGACAGTGTCATGCCAAGATCGACCAGGTCGCTGGCTTCCATGCTGGTCAACACTGTCACAGCAATCAAAAGCGGTGCATCTTTGCCAAACGGAACCAGTGCCTCACGCGCTGCGGTCATCATACGCGCCCCACCAGAGGCATGAACATTCACCATCCACACGCCTAAGTCAGCTGCAGCAGCGACAGCGTGCGCAGCAGTGTTAGGAATATCGTGGAATTTCAGGTCAAGAAAGATATCAAAACCACGCTGTTGAAGTTCGCGCACAAACTGTGGCCCAAACAATGTAAACATCTCTTTGCCGACCTTCAGACGACAATCGCGTGGGTCGATCTTGTCGACAAAGGACAGCGCGTCATCACGATTATGATAATCAAGGGCAACAACCACAGGAGAATTCGTAACAGCGCGGGAAGAAGATGAAGCAGTTAACGTCATGACCAGACCTTCTTGATGATGGGCACCGGAAGTGGCGCGAAACAGGTAAACGGCGAGCATTCTACCCGTGGAAATAAAAAATTAACAGTTGCGATTTTTCCCCTGGCAGGCTTTTTCTGCGCCGTCGTTGCCGGAGCACAATGGAACATCAATAACTAGTATGTTGTAACTAAAGTAGGATTTTTTTAAAAATTACAGGCCATCAAGACCGCGAATCGGTTTAATGGTTGACCAGGCCCGACAAGACGGACAATGCCAGTAGAGGGTGTATGCGGTAAAACCACATTTCTGGCAGCGATAACGAGGCTTACTACGTACCTTTTCGCCAACCATGTCACGCAGCACCATCAGGCTCTCTTTGGCACGCCCTTCTTCCGCTTCATTTAAGTGGTAATCCATTAACTTATGGAACACACGCATGGTCGGATGACGCTGAAGCTGGCGCGTAATATAGACCTGTGCGGCCTCACTACCGTCGCGCGCTTCGATGATATCAGCAAGCATCAATTCAGCATCGGCACCGGTGTTCTCTTCCACCGCGCGTTGCAGGAATTCTGCCCATTCGGCAGTTTTACCCAACTGCTGATAGCAGGTTTGCAACATTTCCAGCGTTTCGCTGACCAGTTCTCTGTCCTGGGATATCACGCGTTGCAAACTTTCGACGGCTTTGGCGTATTCTCCTTTCGCCATAAACACGCGTCCCATCATGATGGATACGCGGGCGCTGTTTTTATCTGCCGCCGCCCCTTTTTTTAGCAAGGTCATGGCACGATCGAGATCGTCGCTGGCCATATGCTGCAGGGCTAACTCACAGTAGAAATGGGCAATTTCGACGCGCTGTTTATCTTTACCCAGCTTCACCAGGCGTTCGGCAACATCAATTGCTTTCTGCCACTCACTGGTAGCCTGGTAGATTTGTAGCAACTGTTGCAGAGCGCCAATGCGGAAGTCAGTTTCATCGGTCAGCTGATTGAACATGTCTTCCGCGCGGTCGTATAACCCGGCGGCCATGTAATCACGCCCTAGTTGTTGAATCGCCAACAGACGCTGTTCATAGGTCAGCGAGGCGCTTTCCATTAGGGTCTGATGGATGCGAATAGCGCGATCAACTTCGCCACGCGAACGGAACAGGTTTCCGAGCGTAAGGTGGGCTTCAACGGTGCCTGTATCCTCTTTAAGCATATCGAGAAACAGGTCTACCGCTTTATCCTGTTGATTACTAA